>NZ_JAAFKD010000006.1 GCF_013299165.1 Microcoleus sp. bin38.metabat.b11b12b14.051 | reverse complement strand
AGCGATATTTGATGGATGCTACCTAGAAATTAGCTAGAAATTTATCACCTACACATTAAGCTAGCTCAACGGCTAGGATGAACTAAATAGGTTAAATACCTAGAATATATCTAGAAATCTGGTTAGTAATGGCTAAAAGCATTGGTAGATGGTTAAATCATCAAACACTGTCATGTGCGGATAGAGCGCGTAACTTTGAAACACCATTGCAATATCGCGATCGCCCGGTCTGAGATATGTCACATCGCGATCGCCAATTCTAATCTCGCCTCTTGTCGGCTGTTCCAACCCTGCAATCAACCGCAGCGTGGTAGATTTGCCGCATCCAGACGGCCCCAGCAAGGTCAAAAATTCGCCTTCGCTGACATCTAAGCTAATGTCTTTTACCGGTACAACTTTGGGGCTGTAGGTTTTATTGAGGTTTTTTAGTTGCAGTTTTGACATGATTTTTATAAGAAGGAAGAAGGAAGAAGGAAGAAGGAAGAAGGAAGAAGGAAGAAGGAAGAAGGAAGAAGGAAGAAGGAAGAAGGAAGAAGGAAGAAGGAAGAAGGAAGAAGGAAGAAGGAAGAAGGAAGAAGGAAGGAAGAATCAAGAATCAAGAATCAAGAATCAAGAAGGAAGCAAGAATCAAGAATCAAGAATCAAGAAGGAAGCAAGAATCAAGAAGGAAGTGTTTAGGATGCTAGGATTATTTAAAGTTACAAATTATCCCTTGACTGCCCCGGCAGTTAAACCTTGAACTATGCGCCGCTGGAATACTAAAACTAGAAAAACTAAGGGTAATGTTCCTAAAACGGTGGCTGCTGCGATCGGGCCGTAGGGAATCTCAAAGACTGAGGCGCCGCTGAGTTGAGCTGTGGCTACGGGAATTGTTTTGAGAGATTCGCGAGTCATAAATGTCAGTGCAAATATAAACTCGTTCCAAGCTGAAATAAATGTCAAAATTCCGGTTGTGACTAGGGCGGGAAATGTCATCGGCAGCACGATTTGCCACAGCATTTGAAAGGTGTTATATCCGTCAACTTTGGCTGCATCTTCTAAGTCTTTTGGTAATTGTTGAAAGAAACTCCGCATTACCAAAATTGTCAGTGGTAGATTGATGGCGGTGTAGGGAATTATTAAGGCTAAATAATTATTTCCTAAATCCAAAGCCTTGACAATTTCCAGGAGTCCCAAAAATAGCAACACTGCCGGAAATAGGGTCACAATTGTCACAGTTGCTAAAATAATTCTCTCGCCCCACAGCCGCAACCTGGCTAAAGCGTAAGCGGCGGGTGCTCCTACGGCTAAACACAGCAATGTGGAAGTGATGGAAACAAAAGCGCTATTTAAGATGTAAAGTGCAAATGGGCGGCGCTGGAACAATGACAGGTAATGCTCAAACGTAATTCGGGTGGGAATGTAGACGTTGGGAATGGCTGAGATATCGGCGTTTACTTTGAAGGATGTCAGCACTTGCCAGATGATGGGCGCGAGGAAGTATGCGACAATTAGTATCGCTGATAGGGGTAAGATTAATTGCCGGATGTTAAAGGGTTTTGTGGTAGGTTGTTCGCGGGCGATCGACATAATTTGTACCCATGAAAGGAACTTGGCTGGATTGTTCGGTGTTGAGATTGATTGTTGGGGGCGGGCAAGATGCCCACCCCACAATAGTTTCAAGAAATACGATTGTGGGGCGAGAAACCGGGTTTCTACGAGTTTTTAGACGAGTCACGAGAAATATACGAAGAAACCCGGTTTCTGGAATATGCGATCGTTGTAGCGTGGGCACGGGAGCCCGGGCAGGGGGCAAGAAACCGGGTTTCTACGAGTTTTTAGACGAGTTACGAGAAATATAGGAAGAAACCCGGTTTCTGGGATTTGGGTGCGTGGGGCAAGAAACCGGGTTTCTGCGAGTTTATTCGACGAGTCGCGAGAAATTTACGAAGAAACCCGGTTTCTGGGGTGTGCGGGCGACAAATCTAAATTTGACTAGCGCGGGCTCTGGATAATAGGTAACTGGCGATCGCCACTGCGGCCACTAACAGCAAAAAAGTACATACCACCAAAGCCGCCCCGTACCCAAAGTCTAAATACCTCATTACCGTGCTGTAAATGTAGATAGAAACCGTCTCCGTCGCCCCCGCCGGCCCCCCTCCCGTCATCACCTGAATCAGGTCGAAAATGCCGAAAGCTTGGGCAAATCGAAACAGCAAAGCAATCACAATTTGGGGCATCAGCAGCGGCAAGGTAATTTGACGGAAACTCTGCCAACTACTCGCGCCGTCAATAGCGTGCGCTTCATACAAATCCGCAGAAATTGATTGCAATCCGGCTAACAAAAGCAAACTAACAAACGGCGTAGTTTTCCACACATCAGCCGTAATTACAGCCATCATTGCCAAAGTCGGATCTCCCAGCCAGCTAATGCTCTTTTGAATCAATCCCAAGCGGAGCAAAATATCGTTAATTACGCCGTATTGATCGTTAAAAATCCACGCCCAAGCTACACCCATCAGCGCAGTCGGCAGCGCCCAAGGCAGCAGGGAAATTGTGCGGACAATCCCGCGCCCCGTGAAGGATTGATTTAAAACTAAAGCAATGCCCATGCCGAGAATTAATTCCAGCACAACAGAGGCAAGAGTAAACACTGTGGTATTGCTTAAAGTTTGCCAGAAACGCCCGTCACCTAATATTCGACTGTAGTTAGCAAAACCGGAAAAAACCAGTTTCAATTCAGTACCGAGATTTTGGGTGAATAAACTCAGCCAAAACGCGCGCAAAATTGGGTAAGCAAATACTAGCAGCAAAATTATCAATGCTGGTGCTACTAATATCCATCCGGTTCTTTGTTCGCGCTGTCGCATCTTATCTAATTGCATATTTTAAGATTCTATTCTATTCTTCCAGTCCCTCTGAGCTCGGACTTTGTTTTTGGAGCATCGGAATTCCATTCGGCGGGTTCTATTCGGCGGGTTTATTGTTTTACTTCGAGCTATGCCACAGGTGCGTCGCTATGAGATTATCGATTTTTATTGACGGATTTTGAATGGCGACGCACCCTACGGCTATTCTTCCAGTCCCTCTGAGCTCGGACTTTGTTTTTGTAGCCCCGAATTCCATTCGGCGGGTTCTATTCTTTAGGTTGTTTCAAACTGCCTAATAAATTGCGAGTTTCGCTAGCCGCCGCTTTCATTGCTTGTTCCGCAGTCATTCTCCCGGTAAAAGCCGAACTCAAATAGCGCTGTAAAATATCAGAAGCTTGAGCGTATTGTGCTATGAGCGGACGTAAAGCTGATCGTTCCACTACTTTGAGTAATTGCGGATAGTGAGGATATTTGGCGACTATTTGTTTGTCAGTAAATAGGGATTTGTAACTAGGAATTAAACCTGTTTCTAAAATAAATTTGCGCTGGGTTGCCTCGCTGGTGAGGTATTTAATTGCTTTCCAGGCTTGTTCTGGATGTTTTGAGGTTTTAGAAATTCCCCAGCCCCAGCCGCCCAAGCAGGAACCGCCTGTTTTACCGATACTGCTGAGCATTGGCTCGATCGCAATTTTACCCTTAACTTTAGATCCTTCAGTATTGGCTAGCTTCCAAACATAGGGCCAGTTTCGCAAAAACAGCGCTTTACCGTTTTGAAATAATAATCTGGTTTCTTCTTCGCCGTAGGTAGTAACACCTGGTGGAGAGATGCCAGAGGCGATCGTATTTTTGAGAAATTCCACTGCTTTAATTGCCTCCGGTTTATCTAACCCAACTTCAAAAGTTTTAGGGTTGGCCCAGAAACCGCCGAAACCTGAGAGCACTTCGACAAACATCGCAGATACTCCCTCATATTGTTTACCTTGCCACAAATAACCCCAAGTTGCTTTTCCCTGTTGCTGCAAGTTTTGAGATATTTTCACCATCTCTTCAAAGGTTTTCGGCGCGGGAATTCCGGCTTGTTTTAAAATGTCTTTGCGGTAATAAAGCATTCCGGCATCGGAAGCGTGGGGAATTCGGTAAAGTTTGCCCCGATATCGCCCGCCTTCTACGTTACCTGGGATAAATTTTGCAAGTTGTTTGGGCCCAATTCTGTCCGTTAAATCCCTTACCCAACCTGCGGCGGCAAATTTGGGAACCCAAACAATATCCATGTTGATGATGTCGTAGGGCGACTCGCCTAAAAGAAAGGCAGATGTGTAAAGATTTTCTACCAGGTTTGAGTCAAAGGGGCCTTCTACGAGGTTGATGCGAATATCGCGGTTTTTCTGTTCAAATTCTTTGACAAATGGTTTCCAGTTAGCAATGTCTTGGCCTTGCATTAACATGGTGAGCACAACTGGTTGCTGAGTCAGTGCGGGCAGAATGAATAACAGCAAGACGGCGGCTAATATGACAGTGAATAAGGCGAAAAGACGGGGGCGCTTTTGCCTTCGCTGGGGCGGGGAATTTATTTTTGGCATTTGCTTTTGAGATCTGGCTGTGCGATCGCCTTATTTATCTCATAACTCGCTTTGTTATGTTTCGCGGGATTTAGCGAGTTTGTGCAATGAAAATTTAAGTAAACTTTAGCTTACTTCATACTCCGGGAGTCAAAAGTGCAATTTTTTAGCTAACGGGTTGATTGTAATTTGAGTTAACATCTATCTATAGGTAGATATTGAGAGTATTATCAAATATCGTTGCCGCTGGTATTTGATATGGGCATGATTCAATCGTTGGGGCGGTGCGTGAATGATAGTCTCGCTGTGTGGATGTAAAGATTTCTCGCCCTCACGCACCCTACAAATAAATCATTCTTCTTACTTCTTCCTTCTTCCTTCTTCTAACATACAAAAAACACCGCTCCTCAAAATAGGAGAACGGTGTATAGGGGGTGTTATGGGTTGTTGTCTGAAACTAACCCTAACAAATCGCCATTTGCTCCGGGTAGGCCTTGTGATGGTTAAAAAATTGGCACAAACCCAAACACCTACCGGGATCGCGATCGACATTTAGGATTAGCCCAACCATTCCACAACAGAATCTTCCTTAGTATTGGTGCGACGTTCAGGGGTTTCGCGCTCGAATTTCATGTGGACAGCGCGGTTTTGTTCGCCGTCTGCTGCTACTGCAAAAATCGGATAGTCGATCAAGCCGTCTTGGAAAGACATCTGGAACCGGAAAGTGCCGTCAGCATTCAGTTTGATTGGTTGTCCGCCTACATAAACGGTGGCGTCTGGTTCGGTGGCGCCGTAGACGATCAATTCAGCATCAGCAACTAACCAGAATTGGCGGGGGCGCATCGGGGCGGCAAAGCCAACTCCCGACATACCGACACCGGAGGACATACCGAAACCGGACATGGTGAGGCCAGAGAGCCCGACACCGGACATGGTGAGGCCGGACATACCCACACCTGACGCAGTGAGGCCGGACATACCCACACCTGAGGCAGTCAGGCCGGACATACCCACACCTGACGCGGTGAGGGCAGAGATTCCGGCCCCAGCCCACATTCCGACACCGGAGGGGAATACGTAGGAACTCAAAGCTTGTTCGTGGATTGCGGATTGCTGGATCGAACCTGCAACGTGCTGCATGGAACCGAACATCGAACCTGCTACGCGCATCGATTCTGCCGATTCTGCCATGCCGAAGATTTGTTCGTAGATGGCGTTGCCGGTGCTGTAACCGCCGTTGGTGGCTTTTGCCATTTTCTTGGCTGGGGGAACCAGTTCGGCGAAGGTTTGGCCGCGCAAGTCTTCTTCCCAGTCGAGGGTGATGAATTGGTCTTCAATCCAGTCACTAGGATAGATGGGCGGGACGCGGACTTCTGCCGATCGCGCCAACACCAACCAACGGCCGTCTGCACAGCGGTAGCCGATGTCGATCGCATAATCGCGATCGCTAACGGGGATTGGCACGTACCATTCCCGCGCCAGTTCGTCGCAGGGATATTCTTGAATGCTGTGGGGGCTTTGGATGTCGAGGTTAACATCTGTAACGTCGTAGATCCGGAGGGCGAGTTGCTGTCCACCTTGGCGGCGCAATTCTTCTTTGCGATCGTTGGGGATATCCCAGTAGGTGTAAGCCCATTCTGGATCGCGGGGCATCAAAACAACCCGGCTTTCACCGTAACCGTTGGGCAAATCTGCTAAACCTTCATCTACAGACGACAACGAACCGCCTGTTCTATCTTCTTGACCTAGTTCAAACTTTGCTGCTTCCACTGCTTCTTGTGCCTCTAGTTTGCGAGATGGACTGTATGAAAACTTGTTGCGCTGAATTTCTTGAATTGATGCCAGAAGTTGCGATTTCCGCATCCGGCTGTAGCGAGAGACTCCACATTCGCTAGCAACTCTGCGGAGTTGTCGCAAAGTCATCTCTTCTAATGGTGGGCGTTCTTTTGCCATGAGTTTGTTCTCCACTAATTTGGGATGGCGGGTTAGATTTTTTACTTCAACACAAATATGTTGACTTTTTGAGTTAGAAACTCTTTTAAATTCAAGTAGTAATGAGCTTCTGAAACTCTCCAACCTATGAAGCCTTGCTGGTTTTTAGCTTGTCTTGTCCCCAATTGCGATCGGGGTTTTTGACTTGGGGGCTTCTGCGCGCACCGTTCTAAATAAAACTTTATCTATCGATTCTTGATTGACAAGATCGATTGTGCGAGTGCGATCGGTGCTGCTAGCAACGCTGTGCCGGCAGCACACGCGCTATCTGACTCCCAGAGTTGCTCAATCAAAGCATTTCTTTGGGATCGCTTTGTCATGACTTAATGTTGCAGACAATTCCCGGTCTGGTCAAGGGGTCTTTTGCCTGAATCATGGGTACTTATACGCATTTTCGGCGATTCGGGGATCAATTTGTCAAAAAATCATGACATTTAGGGAGTCGGGGGATCGGTATTGAAGCAAATGTCAGGGTTTGATGATAAATTGTGATAGTGGGCTTTTGATGAGTTTGGAGGGTGAGGGCGATCGTTCAGAATAGATATGTCTTTGTCAAAAAGGTGAGGTACAGGTTTAGATTTTAGATTCGGGGATTGAGGCATTGAGTCGGTCAATACTTCATTTTTTTGAGAATCGCTATATGCCTTTTAAAATTATAGTTGTCGAGATCCAATCGGAGGTAATTAGACAATGGATAAAATAGAAAACTATCGCGCCCTAATCCAAAAGATTTTGAGCGAGTACGATCGCCTGATCGCCAACCAAACCGCAGCCAACACAGAGATGCTTCTAGCCTTTGACGATCAGCGCGGTCAATATCTTTGGTTTCAGGTAGGATGGCAACAAAACAAAAGAGTCAGAGGAATCACAGTTCACATCCAGATTAAAAATAATAAGATTTGGATAGAAGAAGATTGGACTGAAGAAGGAATCGCCAACGAACTGTTAAAGGAAGGAGTTCCTCAAAGTGATATAGTTTTGGCTTTTCACCATCCAGACGATCGCCCTTTGACAGATTTTGCTGTAGCCTAAAAACGTCCTTACCTAGCTAACTCTAATTTTGGTTCCCGCTGGTTTAAATGGTAACTAGCGCTTTCTTCCAGCAATTGACGAACAAAATTAGGTTCTTGGGAGTTCAATGAATGCAAAATATCTAGATACAAACGACAAGCATCATCATCATTCAAAATGCGGCTGTGAAGGATTCTCGTCCATTCCGAAGCAACGAGCATTAATTGCGGTACAACTGTAACAAATGCTTGAATCTGTGCTGATACATCAAAAGATTCTAGAAAATGAATCAAACCAAACATGACTTCTGGCTGTTCACAGCGATCGTCTAAAATCAAATGTAAATTTTGCAAATCTTCATCTTGAGGATAATTGGCAAGTGAGGCTAAAGCATTTTCAAAAGCTGTCACTTCATCAGGCGATCGCATTAATTTATTTTTTTCTAAAATGTTGATCCAGATATTTTCTTTCATCAGCTATTACCTTCCTTGTCAAAAATTCTCGACCAAACTAACTTATTCAACCGGATAACTTCCTGTAAGCTGCGTCTAATCTCTGGGCTGTAAAGTCCCTGACGGCGATAAATCGATGTTAGATTATCGCCTGTCCAGTTTTTAGCAACCGATCATAGCGTCCGATAGTGGCTTCTTCTGGAAGTAGTTGAGGTATGCTATTTACGATCTTTTTCTCCTATGTATTTCAGCTACGCAATATCTCATAATTTTATCACGAAGGAATAGAAAAGCTTTGTATGATTAGTACAAAGTTACTTGAAAAAGCCGATATAACTTTGCAAGCTTTTGTGACATAATAGAATAGGTAATAGCCGATCGCGAGGCCGCACAGTATGCTCAAAACTACCATTACCATTCCTCAAACCTTCAAAGTAACTCACGAACAGTTCCAGCAAATTGCTGCCGTTAACCGTGACTTAAGGCTAGAGAGAACTGCTACAGGAGAATTAATCATTATGGCACCCACTGGAAGTGAGACAGGCAATCGAAACCTAGATATTGAAGGACAACTCTGGCTGTGGAATCGCCAAACCAAGCTGGGAGTAGCATTTGACTCTTCTAGCGGTTTTAAACTGCCCAATGGTGCCGATCGCTCCCCAGACGCTTCCTGGGTTAAATTAGAACGGTGGCAAACTCTCACACCCAAAGAACAAGAAGGCTTTGCTCCCCTCTGTCCAGACTTTGTTGTAGAATTGCGTTCTAAATCTGACAACATGGAACCATTGCGATAAAAAATGCGAGAATATATCGCAAATGGAGCTCGTTTGGGTTGGTTAATCGATCGCAAAAACCAGAAAGTTGAGATATACAGACAAAATCAGGATGTGGAAATATTAAATAATCCCAGGACTTTATCCGGGGGAGATATATTACCGGGATTTGTCTTAGATTTAACAGATGTTTGGTAATCCTTCTAAATCCTAGATAATTATCTCTTAGTCTGCGGAGGCAGACTTTGTGTGACAAGACGCGGTTTCAACCGCCGGGTTAATCTTTGTGTGACAAGACGCGGTTTCAACCGCCGAGTCGATCGTATTTGGTAATAACACCGAAAGATTCACCAACCGCAATACAATAAGTAGGTAGGTACATGAATCCCAAATCTCAAATCCCATGCCTCTAACGCTTTACAACAGCTTGACCCGCCGTGAATCACCTTTCGAGCCCCTCGAACCCTCAAAGGTGCGGATGTATTGCTGCGGCGTTACGGTGTACGATTACTGCCATGTCGGCCACGCCCGCGCTTACATTGTGTGGGATATGGTGCGCCGATATCTGATGTGGCGCGGATACTCGGTGCGCTACGTACAGAATTTTACCGATATTGATGACAAAATTCTCAACAGAGCCCGCGAGACAAATTCCACAATGGAAGCGGTAGCCGAACGCTTCATCGACGAATATTTTGCCGACATGGACAAGCTAAATATTCTCAGGGCCGATGAATATCCCCGCGCCACGCACTCGATAGACGGCATCAAACGGCTGATTCACGAGTTAGAAAACAAAGGCTTTGCTTACGCAAACAGCGGCGACGTTTACTACAGCGTTCGCAAGTTTGACAACTACGGCAAACTTTCCGGCCGCAAGTTGGAAGAAATGGCAGCCGGGGCTAGCGGCAGATTGGAAACCGCCGAAATAGAAGCTCAAAAAAAGCAAAATTCCTCAGATTTCGCCCTCTGGAAAAGTGCTAAACCCGGTGAACCTTTTTGGGATTCATCTTGGGGAAAAGGTCGCCCCGGATGGCACATTGAATGTTCGGCGATGGTGCGCGATTACTTGGGAGAAACTATTGATATTCACTGCGGTGGTTCCGATTTAACTTTTCCCCACCACGAAAACGAAATTGCTCAATCTGAAGCCGCGACTGGTAAGTCTCTGGCTAATTATTGGATGCACAATGCTTTTGTGACTGTTAATGGCAGAAAGATGTCGAAGTCTTTGTACAATTTTATTACTATTCGCGATTTGTTGGAGGGGAATTGGTCGGGCGATTCAGAATCTGACCCCCCCCAGCCCCCCCTTGCTAAGGGGGGGAGTAAGAGTGACAATGAATCTGCCCTTGTTAAGGGGAGTAAGAATCAAAGCGATAAGTCAAAAGCGGTGGAACCGATGGCGGTGAGGCTGTTTGTGTTTATGGCGCAGTACCGCAGTCAGATAGATTTTACCGAAGATGCGATCGCATCTGCTAGAAATGGCTGGAATACGATCAATGAAGGCTTGCTTTTTGGACTCCGATATGCAGATAAACTGAGTTGGGATGTTGAGAAAACCGCACCAGATACCGAAGCTGTGCAGGAATTCCAAGCAGCGATGGATAATGATTTCAATACTCCGGCTGCTTTAGCTGTTTTGTTTGAATTGGCTAAGGAATTGGGTAAGGAAAGCAATGTTTTGGTGCATCAAGGCAAAACTGACACTGCGCCGGAGTTGTTACAGCAAAAGTGGCTGACTTTGGTCGGTTTGGCGGGGGTTTTGGGGTTGGAAGTTCAGCCGGAAGCTGACGGCGATGATGCGGTTGGTGGCTTGACTGATGCGGAAATTGAGGCGATGATTCAGCAGCGGAAGGATGCCAGGATTGCTAGGGATTTCGCTGAGGGCGATCGGCTTCGCAATGAACTTAAGGATCAGGGAGTTACTTTGATTGACCAAAAGGATGGTATCACGATTTGGCATCGCGGTTAAAAAATTGGTTCGTAGTGAGGACTTTAGTCCTTAGTCTTCTGGGACGGACTGAAGTCCGTACTACAAACTCAGGTTCGTAGTGAGGACTTTAGTCGTTTTGGACGGACTGAAGTCCGTACTACAAACTCAGGTTCGTAGTGAGGACTTTAGTCCTTTTGGACGGACTGAAGTCCGCACTACGAACTCAGGTTTGTAGTGAGGACTTTAGTCCTTTGGGACGGACTGAAGTCCGTACTACAAACTCAGGTTCGTAGTGAGGACTTTAGTCCTTTGGGACGGACTGAAGTCCGTACTACGAACGAATGAATTTTTATTTATTTAACTTCGCAAATTCGGCAACCGCCCCGACAAATTCTGCGGTTGATTCGTAGGGTAAAACATTGCGCCCCGGCATTAATAAGCCCTCAGCCTTGGGAAAGTTAGCCAAATATTGCGCTAGTTTTTCCTCTGGTTTCTCTTTCTTTCCCGATTGACTAATGCTTGAAGCTTTTTCTCCCACGATAACGAGTGCTGGATTCATAAACTGTTGAATCGCGGTACTATAATCTTGCCGCCAAAATCCGGCTAAAAACGAGAAAACGGCATGACGGCTGTCAGGATTGGCGGCCCCAGCCTGCAAAGCATCCAACCATTCACTGTCAACATTTGCCGCATCGCCAAACAGTTGTTTTGCAGAAAAAGAACGCAAAAATTCAGTGCGTCTGGCGTAGCGATAAAAAGCGTTTCCTAACGGAGAGTCTAACAAATTCCAGACGATTCTTTGCTCTCTATCTGTGGAATGTTTGTTCATCACCGCCCAGGCTGGAGGCCCCGCAAGGACTAATCCGCGAATTAAATTAGAACCAGTTTCTTGCTGGATTTTGGCTAATTCCAAGGCTACACACAGTAAAGCACCTTGCACGAGGACGATCGCAGGTTTTTTTACTACAGTCTCCAAGAAAAACTGCAACTGTGCCGCCCAATCGCTAGGATAGCAAGCCACAGCGGGCATTTCGCAATCACCGCAGCCCAAAAGGTCGGGATTGTAAATCGGATTTGTGTTACCTGATTTGTACCAAGTTTCGCAAAATCTCTGCCAAAATACTCTTGACAATCCAACTCCTATGGGATGAATTAATAACAAAGGGATGCTATCTTCTGTCGCAGTAGTTGGTTGATAAACATCATAAGCACAGCGATATTTTTGCCATTCGTAAAACAGGGTTGGTGATTTGATAGACGAAATCGCGGATAAATTTTGGGTTGAAGATTGTGACATGATTAATTTTTAATTTTTAATTTACTAACCTGCATATTGGGGCGGGCTCTTCGGCCCACCCCACAAAACTTTTAAGAGTTTTCACAAGGCACTTTCAAGATTTTAATTACACTATTTATATCATATCGTTTATTATAAAATCAAGGGTCAGACATCGGCAACAATATAATTAGTTAATCATGTCAGAACAGCGGATTACCATTTCTATACCAAACTTGCTGCTCATTGTAGCATCATCCTTGCTGCTCGTGCTGCTGTGGCAATTACGCAGCCTGCTCGTAATTCTGATGATATCAGTCGTGCTCGCCGCGTCGATCGTCCCGATCGTCAATTGGGCAGAAACCATGCGCGTTCCCCGGTGGCTAGCGGTGATTCTGGTTTATTTAACTCTGATCGGCGGATTCAGCGGGACGGTAGTGTTAATCGGGCCGACAGTCATCGAACAAATCGAGTTACTGCTGCGGCAGTTACCGTTGTACGCCGAAAGTTTGGAAGCCGTAGCGACTAATCTGTTGAGTCGCCTCACCGATGATGCGCCTGCTTTGGTGAATCAGTTGCTGGATACTCAATCGCTGACTAATTGGTTGATTCGATCGAGTCAACAACTGGTTTTGCGATCGTACAGTTTAACTAGAGGCATTCTCGGCGGATTCTTCAGTCTAGTTTTAGCATTATTTATTTCCGGTTACATGGTGGCCGACAGCGACACGTTAATTAAAAGTTTAGTCCAGTTTTTCCCGAAACCTTGGGATAGAAAACTCGCCGCCCAAGCCACGCCCATCGGCCAAAGAATGGGAAGTTACATTCGCGGGCGCGTTTTAGTTTCGGGGATTTTAGGGATATTTATTACCGCAGGTTTGAGTTTTTTGGGAATGCCGGAGTTTGCTTTGGGCTTAGGTGCGATCGCAGGTGTGACAAATCTAATTCCCTTCATCGGCCCGGTTTTGGGCGCAGTACCAGCCTTAATCGTTGCCTTAGCCAAGGGTGGATGGGTGTTGTTGTGGGTATTGCTGTTATTTGTATTTATCCAAAACTTAGAAACTTACGTGCTAGATCCGTTGCTGGTTGGTTCCTCGGTTGGCGTGCATCCTTTATATCAATTGCTGTCTGTCTTGGGAGGCGTGCAAGTATTGGGAATTATTGGGGCTGTAATTGTGCCGCCCTGGTTTGCGGGAGTGGCGGCTTTGATTGAAAACTTGTATTTAAAACCGAAGCTGAGGAGCGAATATCGAGAAACAATCAATCAAGCTAAAAATAATTCTGACTTGCCGCCTTTGACGCCTTCAGCGTGAGGGGGAGAGGATTTTAGTTTTTAATAGTTGTAGGGTGTGTCGCTATGAAAAATTTCTAACTCAATATCGACAATCTCAGGGCGACGCACCTCTACCATTAGGGTGCATCTCACTTTTGAAGAGGGCGAAGCATGACCGCATATAAGTTATTAGTTGCAATCCCATATTGACCAAGAATTTCAAAGGTGATACAAGCCCCCGGATTTATCCGTGGAATCAATCCAAAATCTCAAATCTAAAATCCTCAAGCCCCCGCATTGATCCGTGGGGTCAATCTCAAATCTAAAATCTAAAATCTAAAATCGGTTGACTGCGGTCATGCTTCGCCCCTACAAACATATTTGCCAAAGTGAAATGCACCCTACCATTGATTGATATTATTTTCCAAAACACCAAACTCGTTTAAGGCTTGTTTCCTCAAATATTGTATCAGGTGCGTCGCCCTGAGATTGTTTGTCAAATTTAGAGATTGTTGATGGCGACACACCCTACAAATAATTTTGCTTTGTGAGAACTGCTATACAAGTCCGGTGACTAATGACAAATGACTAAGGACTAATTGCCACTTCAATGCGGCGGTTGCGCTGCCGATTAATATCAGAAGTATTATCCACCGAAGGGTGACTTTCCCCGTAGCCGATCGCCACCCAATGATACTTCTTGCCGAGCACACCAGACAAATACTGCACCACAGCCTGAGCTCGCGCAAACGATACATTGCGATTGTCCGCCTCTTCTCCCGCGTCGTCGGTGTGGCCCGCCACCCGCACCGTCGCGCCCTCGTCATTTCGCAACTCGGCCACCAAATTGTCCAAAATTGTATTAGTTCCCGCCCGCAGAGAAATGCTACCAGTATCAAACAAAACATCGCTGGGGAGAGTTACCATCAGCCCATCCCCCGCAAACACTGGATTTCTTGTATTCTGGGGCTGCACGCTGGTATTTCCCGGACTCAGCGCGGGTAAAGCCAGAGGAGAAGCGCTTGCAGTTGATGTTGCAGCCAATTGCTGCGACATCAACTGCAACCGCTTTTCTAAAGTTTCCGTCGGGCGGCTGGTGCCCAACTGACTCTCCAAAGCCGCTGTGCGGCCAATTAGTGCGTTGAGTTCGCCCTGCAATTTTCTCAAATCTCCCTGGAATTTCTCTCTCTGGGCGGGATTGATTGTGGACTGGGGAGTTGTTGGTGTAACGGTTGGTGCAGGAAGCGCGGGAATTGGCGTTGTTGGCGCGCGTTTTGGGCTGGATGTCAAATTTTGAGTTACGCGCAGCAATCTCTCGGCGATCGGCATTTCTGTGGCGGGTGAGGGATAAATTTGGGCGATCGCCATCCCCAACACCCACGCAAAACCGCTACCTACGCCCAGCAGCAGCAGTCGAAATATCAGTGACAGTAAAAGCAAACCTTTTCCCCGCGACTTGGAGGCGCGAGTTGGGGGGATTGAAGGTTTTTCGTTAAAAGATCGCGTCATGGTTCCTCCCTCTCGGTACACATACCTGATTAATTTCGATACTATCTCACCTATCGGATTTTAGATTTTAGATTTTAGATTTTGGATTTGAGATTGAAAGACAAATCTACATTAGACTTGAATTGCCTAAATCTTTGATTGATACAGAAACCGCAGATGTCAGGCAGATGCACGCAGATCAACGCAGATAATTGTCAAGATAGAAGAGCGAATGAATGCCATTCAAGTCTAATCTAAAACAGAAACCCGGTTTTTCCAAATCAGGGGTTGGGCGGCGCAGCATCGAGGTAGAAACCGGATTTATCGTCCCCTGCGTGGAAGTCCTAAATTTGTTAGATAATAATGTAGAACTTTTAGAAAAAAACGATGACTGACCCTTTAAATAGTCCCTATCCCGTGCCTTGGGAATGGATTAACGAGACTCACGCTAAGGTGAGTTCAAATGCCGGCACAGGTGTCCGCTACTATCGGAGTCCTTCCCTTGTTTCAACTAACGGCCAATACGCGGCTTACAGTCGAATTGAATTGCAAGTACAGCCGGAATTGGCGCGGTGTCGGGTTAGCAGCGTGATGTTTGTGGAAAATCTCAAAACTGGGGAACTGCAAACAGTGGTGGCTGCTTCGCCCCTGGCGGAAAGCGGAATGTATGCTAGCGATGACACAGATATGTCCGGGACGATCGCGATTTTAGTGCCTGTTTCTTGGAATCAAGAGGGTTCCCGTGTTCTCGCCCGCGAATTTGAAGCGTTATTCAACTCTTCCGATATGTCCGACTACGCGGTCATTTGGGATAAAAATGATAATTACACTTATACCGTTGCTCCGGCTCGCAGTCTTTACACCCATGCTGTATTGTTGGGTTGGAGTCAAGTTTGCCCCGGACAAGTTCTGTTCCGTGCCGGTCATTTGGGCGATCGATCTTGGCCTCTTTGCGCCGTCGATATGACCGGCCAAACCGTAGCTGTCAGCGAAGACAAACCCCTAGTTTTTGGCACTCAAGCCAGCACAGACTGGATCGAACCTAAAACTCGTTTTTAGATATTATGGTGGCATATTCTTCAATTTCTTCGAGCTGGCCCAAAATTATTTTACTTTCCGGTCAATCTTTAGAGCAATTTCTTTTGACTCTGGGACTGACAGCTTTCGCTGTTATTTTCAGTCTTTCAGCTTTTATTTTTCTGCGACTTTTACTAAATTGGTTGCAGGTACAATTGGAGGAAACCCGCTATTTTTTGACACTTAAGTTAAAAAAAAATGCTGGTAAATCAAGTGCGAATATTGCCGAGCATGAAAATATTTTTTTAGAGCCACAGTTCGTAGAAAGTGAGGCGAATTATACTGCTGATTTTTTGCGAGTAGAAACAGAAATTTCAGCAGCAATTGAGCCGCAGATGATCTGCGAAGATGCAGCAGCAGTTGCCCATCTCTACAAGCCGATCGCTCTTTGGCACGGGCGCTTGATTTTGCCTGCAAACGATCAGCGCCAACCCTACGATACGGTGTTTGTAGAAGTAATCAATGCCCCAAAAAAATATCAAAATTTTATAGGCAAAACAGCTTTTTTGAAATGGAGTACAAATCGCCCAGTTCAGTTTTTTGTCCACGCCGTCAGTCAAGATATTAAGTTTACAAAAAAAACTAAAAAAAGTCAAAAATCAGGCAACATCCATCCAGTGAGATTGAACGGCTGGCGAAATGTCGGCCCTTTAGAAACTCTAGCGGGGAGCCGACTTGAAGACAGCCTGACTGTGATGCTCCGCAGGCCAGTGATTGCCATCAATCACAGCAGCAGCGACAAACAGGAACTAATTATCGATCGCGAACCAGTACAAATTATCGGCCGTTTCTGTGCCTTAGTCTCAATTTTACAGCGCCCAGAACCCGACAGCGACAAATTTATTGTCCGGCATTTCAGCAAAACATCCCAACAATTTGACGGCGCCGCCGAAATCATTCGGATTCCCCAAGTACAGCCAGACAAAAATGGGATAGCGAGGTCTACCAATCACCAAATTGAACAATCGCCCTTAAATCCAGATGGCTGGTACATTTACGGCGAAAGAGACGAAGATAATATTTTTGTAGTCCAAGGAATCGAACCCCGCAAAGTTGCCCAATTAATCCCAGATGAAACACATTTCGGGTTACAAAAATCTCTCGCTTATTTACAAGAGCAAAACTGGTTAAATACCAGGGCGCAAAAAGGACAAGGTAAAAGAGTATTGTTGATGCCAAATGATGCTACAGAAAACAATTCTATCTCCCCTTGGCAAGAAGGAGATATTGGCATCGTGATTCACAGTTTCGGCGGTATCGGTGGCCAAAAAGGCGAACCGGCACCGCTGGGAATTGTTACCGGACATTTTGCTTTTGGAGTAGCAAAAGTGGTGCGCGATCGCTTTACGAGCGAACTGCGTTTTGACATAGAATACAAACAAGTTTACGCCCACAATCCCGACGGAATTGTTGCAGGTGCGAGCAAATGGCAAAGTTACATGGGAGACTTGCAGCGCGGCTGGTTGGGCGATCGCCCGGTGTGCGATATTATCTGTAAATTAGATTGCGTGTGTTGCGACTACGATTTTGACGGCATCACCTTGTCACCTTTAACCGAATTAAACCAGCAACTAGATATCATGATGGCGCGCTACCGCAGCGGAGACGGCACCGGCGCCAGTTTAGTTACGCCAGCAACTTCTTGCGTCCAAGATTCCAGTCAGGCAATTTACGCGACAATTAAAAAAATTACTGCCGAAATCGAGTCAAATCCTCAGATTCAAGACTGGCTGAAAACAAATCCCGCCGCCGCGCAAACCCAAAGATTTCAGCAATTAGTAGCATTAGGACAGAGTTTAGAAAAAGTCTTAATTCCCCTGGGTGTTGTCCGTCCAGATTGGCGCAAAAATTCGAGATTGGCGGGGATTGATTCGGAAATAAAAAAAGGTTTGTTTGCGGGGATCGCGAACTCGCTCAAAGCTGCTATGAGTTACCGCACAATGTTGCCGAGACGCACCCAAGATGAAATTGCCAAAATCCTCTTAAAACAGGGATCATTTTTGTGGATAATTCGCACCAATCAAGTTGGGGGATGCGATGCAGAGATTGAGCCGATCGCACCAACAGGACTTTGAGATCGGACGTACCGTTGAAACCGCGTCTGCACAAACGAACAAAAAGACGGCGGTTGAAACCAGGTTTACACAAACGAACAAAAAGACGGCGGTTGAAACCGCGTCTACACAAACAAAGTCCGCCTCCGCGGACTAAAGATAATTAATAAGATCCGGCGATTTTAACCGTGTACTCTTCAACCCGCGGAGGCGGGTTTTGTCTGTGTAGACGCGGTTTCTAACCGCCCGGTTTTCTACGAACCGCTTCTACCAACCATTACCAAGGAGTCACCGCAACAGTACCGCCCGGTGCAATAACTACTCGGAAATCAGCCAGCGGTTCCTCGGGCGGCCTAGTGCCGATCGGTTTGTAAAGCAAATCCGACAACGGCGCATCGGCAGATCGATCGGCTGCTGCGGAATTCTCCGACTTGTAACCGACAATCGCCCCGTCTTTAGCCACGCTGACGCGATAAACCAACTCCGCAGCCACTGCCGGCTGATTCTTCAAAACTCCGTCAATTTGCTGCGAAAGTTTGCCCTTCAACAGCTCAATTTGGGCCGGATCGCTAATCGGCACGGCGGCAGCGGCAGGGCTGGCCAAAGCTTCGGAAACAGGACTGGGCGTACCCTCGGGCAAAATGTTCGACTGCGGCGAGGCAGAGGGCGTGCCCTCGGGCGAAGTGTTCGACTGCGGTGTGGCAGAGGGCGAAGCAGGGGAAGCTTCCGCAGTTGGCACGGGACTCGGCGTTGGCGAATTTGGTGCGGTTTGGGGAATTTTATTCCCAGGTAGCAAACCGTCAGCAGGAGGGGCAGGATTGGGATTCGGCGAACCTGAGGGACCCGAACTCGGCGATCCGAGATTCTTGCCGGCCGGATTGGGCTGCGGCACCGGATCTCTCGGGCGTTGGACTTCTGGCACCGGCACTAAGAAAAACGCCATCGCGGCCAAAGCCAAACTCGACACCCCTACCACCGCAGGCAAACTCCGCTTCGCTAACGGTTCGGCAGACTTGATATAACGCTTGGAAATTGGGGTTAATTGCAGTGACAATTCCGGCAGCGTTTGCGTGTCAGCAAAAAATTGATCGATCGCCTCTACTAAGTCAAATAGCTGTACCGTCGTCAAATCTACCTCTGCCGACAGTTCTGTTTTTTGATCGATTTGGGTGGCGGTGCCAGATCCGGCGGGTAGAACTGTCAAACGGTGCGAATTCCCGTCTATTCTGTGCAACTGTACCATGCCCAAATTCGGGCCGTAGCGATCGGGATAATGCACTCCGCTCATAAATTCTTGAGCGTAGCTGCTAACAGCCCTCACCAAACTTTCAAAAAACTCTCGTCCCCCGCTGAGGGGTTCGCCGAGGCCTGTCACATAGCATTCAGCGCTCATTAATATCGAAAGCACCGGCCGCATCTCTAGCTGGCTGGCTGCCGATCCATCGCTCAACCCTTCAAGAACCAGGGTGCAATTTGGCAGACTGTACTGACGCCTAATAGTCATTTTTACTCAACTTCTCCATCAAACAGGCTAACCCAGAAGCGCTGCATTCCTGCTGTACCCGTACAAAATAGCAGTTTGCTCAACAAGTTCAAAGCTAGTTCGTTGAGCTTGTCGTCAGAATTGTAAGCTGCAACTACAGATCGCTTCGGATTCATGCGCGATCGAAAGTGAGCTCGAAAGCGTTCTAAATACTCAGAAAGCTGTAAGTTCTCGCTGAGGGGGAGATTTCTCGATCGCAACTGTTGCGAATCTAGCAGCAACTGGCGAATTGTCGCCGTTAGCTTGCGCGCCATATTGCAGGCGATCGCCACCAACGCCTTTGCCTCCACGACTGTCAGGGAGCGGCGCTGGGTATAGCGTCTCAGCGGGTTAGTATTGCGAATCAGCCACAGAACCACCCGATTTTTGATAATTGACTCCAATTCCAGCTCCTTTGAGACTGCCAGCATTTCTTCCGCACCTCCGAGATACAAGGCCTCGATCGCCAACAACATCAAGTCAATTTGCAATCTGGCCCGGCGGGGACACCCGCCATCATTCGGCGACAAATCTGGCAAACTGTCTAAAATCAACGGGTTTGACTCGGTAAGCGAAGTTTCTGACGGCATTAAGATCACGGCAATATCCATTCCAAACAAACTATACGGTTATCCGGGGTCTCGGGCATGACAAATTCTGAACCAGAGACCTCCTGGGATACTTTATTTTTATCGCTCTGTTCTAATTCTGACTTTAATTTAGCAGCTAGTGGCTTAAGTGTGGGCATAGTCGCGATCGTTCTTCAGAGAGGGGCTCGGGCATACAGCGGTTTGGTAGTCTATCAAGTACGATCGGGAAGCAGACGTAGGAGTAAGACTAATGATTGCAACTATTTTCCCATTTCGGACTGTTTTGGTGCAAATTTTAGTTTTGTTTGTGGCGATCGCGATCGAATCGTGGTTTCTGCAAAAACTCCTGAAACTCGACCCCAAAACCAGCGTTCAATATGCAGCCATCCTCAATCTCTCGTGCAATTGCATAGGTTGGTTAGTTTTTTTTGGGCTTGAAAGCGTGCTTTCCAAAGAGCTGCGGGAACGGCTGATCGATTATGTTTTATTGGGCGGGGAGCAGGATTATTACGCAATCCTAACTGCGATCGCCGCCTGCATATTGGCAGTTACTTTGATCGGCAAGTGGCAAGCATTAGAACTGTTAGACAACTTGGTGGGCCGGAATAAAAAAGCTGCTGTCACACGCGAGTTCAAACGGTCGTTTTCCCTCACCCGCCGCGCTCCGGCGAAAAAGTTGTTCAAAGTAAGTACCCAATTTGGGGCAATCGTCATCTCCCACACTGTCAGCAACAGCCTAATTTTAGCCGTGTTATTTTTGCAAAACATCCATTAAATCAACACCTTTAATGTTGTTCTTTCTTCTGAACTTTTGCCGTCGCTTCTCTGACAGCCGTAAAATCACTAGCCGCCGCCCGATCTCTCAGACTAATTTTTCCCTTAAGCCTGTCTTTTTCTACAATTCCTCGCAGTTTAACAAAACTGTTTTTACCAGTTACTGGGGAGCCACTGCAATTTGGCAAATTAGGAACCACACCCGACAAGCTCAACCCTTGATTTTCCCACTTGCCAGCTAGAGGAGGTTTTTCCTCTGTTTTTTCGCCCTCACCCTCGCCGATACCCGATCGCAAACTACCCCTCAAATAAACACCCGATTGCTCGATTGTCAACACCAAGGAATCGGATTTCAGACATTCCGGCAAACTTTTAGCATCGAAGCGATAACTTCCGGCAATTGCCGGAGCTGCCTTTAAATTTGTTTCGCCGTAAGCAGTTACCACTTTAAACAGCAGCGAAACCGAGCCGATCGCAATCCCGTAAAATGCCAGGGATTTGAGACTTAAATGATTCATAATCTTGTTTTTTTGGTAATCGGTAATTGAGCATTGGGAATTGGGAATCGGTAATTGGGAATTGGGAATTGGGAATTGGGCAATTCTCCAATTCTCCACTTCTCCCAATCTCCTTCTTCCTTCTTCCTTCTTCCCTCTTCCTTCTTCCTTCTTCCTTCTTCCTTCTTCCTTCTTTCTTCTAATGACTGCTGGGAGTGAGTACCGAAGCCAAATGCGATCGCACTTTCACGTAACACCGCGCAATCAGCAGCGAAGAATGACACTGCACCGCCAACTCATCAGTATACTGTCCCAGAGTTTGGCGCTCAATTCCCCACTCCCGACTCGTACCCGCGATCGTCAAATCGGCATTAGCAGAAGCAGCAATCACCGCTTGAATCGGCTCAGCAGCCTCCACAATCGGAGTTTCAATGCGCGATCGCACCTCAGGCGGCAACTGCTCCATCACTCGCTGAAACTCGTAACTCAGCTCATTTCCCTCAATCCCGTCTACCGCCACCCGCAGCACAGTCAAACGGCGTTGCTCGCTATTAACTAACAGTCTCAGTGCCAATTCCAACCCCAAATCGTCGTGAATATTTGCTGCATAAGGCACTAACAAATTATTCAACCGTTCCCGGCCTCTGTCAACGAAAATGGCTACATCCACCTTAGCACTGCTGAGAATTTGGCCGACGCGCCCTCCCAAACGGTTGCTGCTAAAAGTCGGCCTGTGCCATCCTACCAAAATCAAATCCGCGCGATCGAGTTCCGCAATTTGCGCCGTTTCCCGCGCTACATCCTTAGTAACCCGAATGATCGGATGCACGAATTTTTTCGCATCTGGCAATTCCAAACTCTCAATCAATTCTGATAATTTCGAGCGGCGCTCTTGAATAATGCGATCGGCTTCTGCGGGCGTACTTTCAAAGGCGTAATCCTCATTTAATTCTATCAAACTCAGAGGATGAACCGCCGCTGATTGTAAATCGTTACCACCTATCCCCGCAGCAGGCTGCGCCAGCGCTACCGCTAGTTGCAGCAAACCTTTCTGCGTAGTTGGATTAGCAACTGGGACTAAAATTCGGTAAGTGGGTAGAATTTTTTTAGCATTTTCTTCGCTGTCTTTAGCAATTGGTAAATCTTTTAATTCTGAATCATCAGAGCTAAATTCTGAGATATCTAACCGAATTAAGCGTTTGGGATAAGTCCACTCCAACAGTGGCGAAGTCATAAAAGTTGTCACCAATGCCATAATCACCAACATCGTAAATAGCAGCGGCGAAATCACCCCCAAAGAAAGACCGATATTCAGCACAATTAGTTCAGTCAAACCGCGAGTATTCATCATCCAACCTAGGGCAGAAGCTTCCCGGTTGCTGATGCCGCAGACTCTAGCAGCAGTGTAAGTGCCGAAATATTTGCCAATAATTGCTACTCCTAAAACAGCCGCGCACAGCAACCACAATTCGGGACTATTGAGCAGACCAATCTGAGTCCGCAAACCGCTGTAAGCAAAAAAGATGGGCAGCAGAAATATCAGTACGAAATCTTCGGTTTTTTGAGCTAATTCTCTGGTGAGTCCGGCATTTTTTGGCATGGCAGCACCCAACAGAAATGCACCGAAAATTAAGTGAATGCCGATCCATTCAGTAATTAAAGCCGATGCTACAACTCCCATGTAAATTCCGGACAGCACTAACTGAGATAACCTGCCGGTGCGGTTGTAGTGCTTGGAAAGCCTCTGCAAAAACCAGCGGGCGACCGTCAGCATGAAACCGATGTAAACTATAGATTCAAAAATTGTCGGTAAAGCCCCAACCATCGAGTTAGTGCGCGTAACCGCGATCGCCACCGCTAACAAACACCACGCCGTCACGTCGTCTACCGCAGCGCAAGTCAGGGCCAGCGTCCCCAATTTTGTATTCTGCAAGTTGTGCTCTGTAATAATTCTTGCCAGCACCGGAAAGGCAGTAATTGACATCGCAGCCCCCAAAAATAGGGCAAAGGCTGTAAAGGAAACACTATTATTTGAAACGATCGGGTACAGCATCAGCGCTAGCAAGCTTCCCAGGGAAAACGGCACTAAAATGCTGACGTGGGATGTTAAAATTGCTACATCTAAATTGTTTTTGAGATACTTGGGATTCAGTTCTAAACCAATCAAGAACATGAAAAATATCAGCCCTACCTCTGACAGCACGTTGAGGAAAGGAACGGCCTCGGCTGGAAAAAGTGCTGCTCCTAAATCTGGTGCAACCAAACCGAGGAGAGAAGGCCCGAGCATAATTCCTGCTACAATTTCTCCAATGACTTGAGGTTGTTTGATCGCTCGAAATCCTAAACCGACAAGTCGGGAAAGTGCGATCACAATTAGAACTTCCAGCAAGACGAGAATGGGGATGGGCATGGCATTTTTAGCTTTGGGTTTTTCGCGGAGCGACGGTGCGGCCCTAAAGCCGGCAGAATTGCCGATCGAACAAAATCGATAAAAGCTCGATCGAACTGACGAAGCACCAGAGGCGCACCAAGGCCATTCTCTCACAAGCTAACAAAGCCTTTGGCAACCTGAGGCCTCGATTGTGCGTTTTGAAGACGCGATCGACTAACTTTAACCGTAGCGCGCGCCCCCCACAGCAAGCCCGACAACTGAATCTCGATCGAAGCGGCGCGCACCAAACCCCCCACCCCACGGATAACCCTACCTTCGCCAGAGCGGACAGTCATAAAAATTCGTGCTTCTGGTGATAAACTAGAAAAGTTGTTTCAATTCGCACATCCGGGTTTTCGGGTGTTTCAAGGGCGCAAACCCTTAGAAATACGACCGGGTGGAGGATTAACCCGAATACAGGAGTTAAAAATACAATGCCAGTAGTTAGTTTGGCTCAAATGTTAGAGTCAGGGGTTCACTTCGGACACCAAACCCGTCGGTGGAACCCGAAAATGGCTCCCTACATTTTCACAGAGCGCAACGGGGTTCACATCATCGACCTCGTGCAAACCGCTCAGCTTATGGAAGACGCCTACGAGTACATGAGAGTGGCCTCGGAAAAAGGTAAAAAGTTTTTGTTCGTCGGTACCAAGCGCCAAGCTGCCGGGATCGTAGCCCAAGAAGCTCAACGCTGCGGCGCTTACTACGTCAACCAGCGCTGGCTGGGCGGAATGCTCACCAACTGGACAACGATTAAGTCCCGCGTCGAGCGCCTCAAGGATTTGGAACGCCGCGAGGAAATCGGCGCCCTGGATTTGTTGCCGAAAAAAGAAGCTTCGGTGTTGCGCCGAGAAATGGCAAAACTCCAGAAGTATCTGGGCGGGATTAAATCTATGCGTAAGATTCCCGACGGAGTGGTGCTGGTAGACCAACGCCGCGAGTATAATGCTGTGTTGGAATGCCAAAAGCTGGGAATTCCGATCGTGTCTCTGTTGGATACCAACTGTGACCCTGATTTGGTTGACATTGCAATTCCAGCAAACGACGATGCTATTCGATCGATCAAACTGATTGTCGGCAAGTTAGCTGATGCCATCTACGAAGGTCGTCACGGTCAACAAGGCGGCGACGCTGACGAAGACTACGACTACGAAGGTGGTTATGAAGGCGGCGAATATGATGGCGAAATCGAAGAATTGGATGACCCCAATTATGTAGATCCCGACGAATCCGACGCTGACGGCGAAGAAACCGAAAGCTAGTATTGCGGGCATCTGACACCAGGCAATTAAAAATTAAAGATTTACAATTAAAAATTAAAAACAATTTTTAGTTGGATATTTTTAATTTTTAATTGTAAATGCCATTAGTCTCAGTCATTAGTAGATTTCTGACAAAAGGATTCCACAATGTCAGAGTCATAGTTAATTATGGTGCTACACGTACTTTCGTCCGCTCTCAGGCGCACTTGGTATTTCTTCACTCTGGTCTAATCATTAACATTAAAATTAGTGACTAATGACTAATGACTAATGACTAATGACTAACGACTAATGACTAACGACTAATGACTAACGACTAATAACTAATTTGGATTGGGAACTTAAAGAAGATGGCGGACATATCTGCAAAACTTGTTAAAGAACTGCGCGACAAAACCGGCGCGGGGATGATGGACTGCAAAAAAGCCCTCGCTGCCAACGAAGGTAATATGGAAACATCGATCGAGTGGCTGCGGAAAAAAGGTCTGGCTGGGGCTGACAAAAAAGCAGGACGGGTTGCCTCAGAAGGACTTGTAGGCAGCTACATTCACACGGGCGGCCGCGTGGGAGTGTTGGTGGAAGTTAACTGCGAAACAGATTTTGTGGCACGGCGCGAAGAATTCCAAAGTTTAGTACGCAATATTGCGATGCAAATTGCAGCTTGCCCAAATGTGGAATACGTGAAAGTTGAAGATATCCCCGCTGAAATTGTCGAACGAGAAAAGGCAATTGAAATGGGCAAAGATGACTTGGGCAACAAGCCGGACAATATCAAAGAAAAGATTGTTCAAGGCAGAATTGACAAGCGCATGAAAGAGTTGTGTTTGATGGATCAGCCTTTTATTAGAGATCAGAATATCTCGGTGGAAGAGTTGGTAAAACAAACGATCGCCCAAATTGGCGAAAATGTCCAAATCCGCCGCTTCGTGCGTTTTGTTTTGGGCGAAGGCATCGAGAAAGTAGAAGCTAACTTTGCCGATGAAGTGGCAGCTCAAATGGGCGCAGCTCAATAATCGAAAATTTAGATTGAAAATTGAAAATTAAAAATGTGAAAACATGATTTTTTTGCATTTTTAATTTTTAGTTTTTTACAGGACTTATCAACTGCCTGCTAACAACCCAGTTTCCAGTGTGAATTTAATGTCAAATGCAATCAGAAATTGCTGTTTGGCGATTAAGGTAAGATCCCCCTAGCCCCCCTTAAAAAGCTACTGTGTACACACAAGTCCTGAGATCCCCCCTTAGCTTGCCCCCTACTCCCCCTTAAAAAGGGGGGAACCGGACAAAAATCTCTCAAAGTCCCCCTTTTTAAGGGGGATGCGAGGGGGATCGAAAGGCTCTGACGTTAGTTTTTAAAGTTGTGTGTACACCGTAGCCTTAAAAAGGGGGGAACAGGAAGCGGTCAAAGTCCCCCTTATTAAGACCGGAAGCGGTTAAAGTTCCCCTTAAGAAGGGGAATTTAGGGCGATCGAGTCTCGGCTATAAACGAGAGATCAAAAAAATAAACAGGTTTGAGGCGATTGTTGAAACTTATGCCCGGTTTTTAACCAGAATACACTTGACAATCAGAGAATTTGTCGCAGAAATCGGGTGGTTTTGCCGATCGTCCTATTTTAATTTTATACGGGAGATATGGTGGGAGCAAGAGAGCGTATAGAGCAAGATTTGGCAGGACTCGAAGAGGCTTTAGCAGCCTTGACTTTGGAGTTTCGCAGCACCTACGAGGGTTATCTAACTGCCTTGGGACAAGCGGCGCGGCAGCAGTTAATTTTGGCGTGCTATCACCTGTGCACTCAATCGGTGCCGGAATCGTTTCTCAAGTTGTCCTTAGACGGGCGGCAAAAAATGCAGCAGTCTGTCAGGCGTTTGGCTGCCGCATCTGAAGAAAATTTGCGATGTCTGGCGACTAAATCACAGGCAGAAGAAGACATCGAGGAAGACATCGAGGAAGACATCGAGGAAGACATCGAAGAAGACATCGAAGAAGACATCGAAGAAGACATGGAGGAAGACATCGAATTTCCCACAATTAATTATCAATTTCCCGAGAAAGATTACCAGTTGGAAAGCGCCAATTCCCCGGAAAAATTGGCGCGCTGGCAAAATAGTATTGAAAAGTCGATCGCCCAAACGATCAACCTGCTGTCTCGCGACACAAACCGCTTGCTGCAACAGTACGGAATCTTGCCCAGTCAATTGCCAGAACCGGTTTTAGAAGCTGCTTCTCAAGTTGAATCCTCAGGCGACAGCGTTGCGGGCCCACCTAACTTATTAAACTTAATCATTGAAACCGATGCCTCACCAGCACCCCAAAACTTGTCAGAAACACCCTATCCTAGGGCCCTGCACCTTACAGCTATTAAAATGCGGCTGTCGGAAAT
This sequence comes from Microcoleus sp. bin38.metabat.b11b12b14.051, assembly GCF_013299165.1. Classification (NCBI taxonomy): domain Bacteria; kingdom Bacillati; phylum Cyanobacteriota; class Cyanophyceae; order Oscillatoriales; family Microcoleaceae; genus Microcoleus; species Microcoleus sp. bin38.metabat.b11b12b14.051. The sequence goes on along the minus strand of NZ_JAAFKD010000006.1, from coordinate 237,787 downwards.
AGAGTTTGCTGATGGGGCAACCTCCGCTTGGCGCCAGCAAATTCGCAACCTCTCTCTACGTTTGAACTCCCTTGGGCGCGATTACCAGAAAAAGCAGCGGGAACTTGCTGTGGTGGAAGCTGAGTCGGCTTGGCGATCGAGTTGGTTTGAAGATTAATTAGTCATTAGTCAGTAGTCAGTAGTCATTAGTCAGTAGTCAGTAGTCAATAGTCATTAGTCAGTAGGTAGGGGCGGTGCCCCCGTGCCCGCCCTCATTAGTCAGTAGTCATTAGTCAGCAAAGATTCAGTAGCGACGCACTACCGCTATTATCAAGGCGGTAAATAACCCGGATTTAGTATGACAATTGCGGTGCGAGCCGGACGCTCGCGAATAGAGAATTGGTAATGGGATAAAATATAAAACATAAAATCACAAATTTATTAAGCATGACTAATAACCAACCCGAATGGCAGCGATTGCATAAAGCTCTTTCAGTAGAAGCCGATCGCGGATTTAATGACATCCAAGGCAGTCAATACCGCTTCAGCGAGTTTCTCGGCCTCAGCTTGAGACAGTTGGCAGGTGTCGTGGCTGGTTCTGCGCGCGATCGCGCCAGACAACTAGCTGCCGAATTTGACATCTATCCTCAGAAAGATATCGAAGAGCGCCAACATTCGATCGCCATTACAGTCAGTTTCCTCCGACAACTAGAGCAAGTTTGGGAAGAACAAACAATACAAGTCAGACCAGAAAATGCTGCCGATTCAAGCACTCCAGCCGTTTCTGTTCCCCGAACCGCACCTCTGAATACAGCACCTCCACCGCCTAGCTTGACTCTCGATCAACCGTTACCGCGTGTGACAGGTATCGGCCCGGCCAACGGGAACCGCTTGCTAAAACTCGGTTTAGACACCGTATACGACTTGCTTTATTACTATCCCCGCAATCACATCGACTATGCAAAGCAAGTACGAATTCGCGAGTTAGTAGCGGGAGAAACTGTCACTTTAATCGCCGAAGTAAAGCGCTGCAATTGCTTTTCTAGCCCGAAAAATAAGAAGTTAACGATATTAGAAGTAATTTTAAAAGACAGCACAGGAGAAATCAAAATTAGCCGCTTTTTTGCCGGGCCTCGCTACAGCAATCGCGGTTGGCAAGAATTCAAAAAGCGCGAGTATTGTACTGGTGCGGTGCTGGCTGCTTCGGGGTTGGTGAAGCAGGGTAAATATGGCATTACTTTAGAAAATCCCGAGTTAGAAGTATTAGATGACTCCGGCGGTGCGATCGAATCTATGAAAGTCGGGCGTCTGATACCGGTGTATCCGCTGACGGAAGGGGTAGATGCAGGTTCAGTCAGGCGATCGATCTTAGCTGCAATTGGCGCCGCGAAACTGTTACCGGAATCGCTACCAGACGACTTGCGCGAGCGTTACGGCTTAATGGGTTTAGCCGATGCGGTGGCAAATATTCACTTTCCAGTCGATCGGGATTGTCTATCCGCCGCCCGCCGCCGCTTAGTTTTTGACGAATTTTTCTACCTGCAATTAGGACTTTTAAAGCGGCGCCAAACCCAAAGAAAAGCTCAAGCTAGTGCAATCATCCTTCCGGGCGGCAAATTGATCGAAGATTTCTATGAAATTTTGCCTTTTGCGATGACAAATGCTCAACAAAGAGTAATTAACGATATTCTCAACGATTTGGCTTCGCCGCAACCGATGAACAGATTAGTCCAAGGCGATGTCGGCGCGGGCAAAACCGTAGTCGCCGTAGTCGCCATGCTAGCAGCAATTCAATCCGGCTATCAAGCCGCTTTAATGGCACCGACGGAAGTTTTAGCAGAACAACATTACCGCAAATTGGTAGGTTGGTTTAATTTGATGCACTTGTCTGTCGAACTGTTAACTGGTTCAACAAAAGTAGCAAAGCGCCGGGAAATTTACAGCCAGTTAGAAAGTGGAGAATTGCCAGTTTTAGTTGGAACTCACGCACTGATTCAAGATACGGTGAATTTCCATAAATTGGGTTTGGCAGTAATTGATGAACAGCACAGATTCGGCGTGCAGCAGCGTGCTAAATTGCAGCAAAAAGGCGAGTCTCCTCACGTTTTGACGATGACTGCAACTCCCATTCCCCGGACGCTGGCACTGACGCTGCACGGCGATTTAGACGTGAGTCAAATTGATGAACTTCCCCCCGGTAGGCAGGCGATTCAAACGACGGTTCTGTCGGCAAAAGAACGCCTCCAGGCTTACGATTTGATTCGGCGGGAAGTGGCGAATGGGCATCAGGTTTATGTGGTGCTGCCGCTGGTGGAGGAGTCGGAAAAGTTGGATGTGCGATCGGCAATTGAGGAAAAAGAGAAACTCGAAAAAAGTATATTTCCTGAATTTAAGGTGGGTTTGCTCCACGGTAGGATGAGCAGTGCTGACAAAGATCAGGCAATTACTAAGTTTCGCGACAAAGAAACTGATATTTTAGTCTCTACGACTGTGGTGGAAGTCGGAGTAGACGTGCCGAATGCAACGGTAATGATGATTGAAAATTCGGAGCGTTTTGGACTGTCGCAATTGCACCAGTTGCGGGGGCGAGTCGGTCGGGGCAAAAGCCGTTCTTATTGTTTGTTAATGCCTGGTTCCAAAACTGCGGAAGCTATGCAGAGAATGAAGGTTTTAGAACAATCTCAGGATGGCTTTTTTATTGCGGAAATGGATATGAGATTGCGCGGCCCCGGTCAGGTTTTGGGAATGCGGCAGTCGGGTTTACCGGATTTTGCTTTGGCGAGTTTGGTGGAGGATCAGGAAGTTTTGGAGTTGGCGAGGGCGGCGGCTCAAATGGTGATTGAGAGTGATGAAAGTTTGAATCAGTGGCCGGTGGTGCGGGATGAACTGGATCGCAGATATCGCCGGATGATGAGCGGCTCGATTTTGACTTAGAGAATTCCGAAAAATAGGTTTGTAGTGAGGACTTTAGTCCGCAAAATTTGATGCGGACTAAAGTCCTCACTACAAACCCGATCGACAAAAGTATAAAATATCGGCGGATGATAAGCGGCTCGATTTTGACTTAGAAAATTCTGGACGCAGCAATTGGGTTTCGATCGCAAAGCTTACTCACTCGCGAGCGAAGAAACAGGTTTCTGCAACGGAAACTCAAAGTTTTAAGCAAATACGACAAAATAGGTTTGTAGTGAGGACTTTAGTCCGCAAAATTTGATGCGGACTAAAGTCCTCACTACAAACCCGATCGACAAAAGTATAAAATATCGGCGGATGATAAGCGGCTCGATTTTGACTTAGAAAATTCTGGACGCAGCAATTGGGTTTCGATCGCAAAGCTTACTCACTCGCGAGCGAAGAAACAGGTTTCTGCAACGGAAACTCAAAGTTTTAAGCAAATACGACAAAATAGGTTTGTAGTGAGGACTTTAGTCCGCAAAATTTGATGCGGACTAAAGTCCTCACTACAAACCCGATCGACAAAAGTATAAAATATCGGCGGATGATAAGCGGCTCGATTTTGACTTAGAAAATTCTGGACGCAGCAATTGGGTTTCGATCGCAAAGCTTACTCACTCGCGAGCGAAGAAACAGGTTTCTGCAACGGAAACTCAAAGTTTTAAGCAAATACGACAAAATAGGTTTGTAGTGAGGACTTTAGTCCGCAAAATTTGATGCGGACTAAAGTCCTCACTACAAACCCGATCGACAAAAGTATAAAATATCGGCGGATGATAAGCGGCTCGATTTTGACTTAGAAAATTCTGGACGCAGCAATTGGGTTTCGATCGCAAAGCTTACTCACTCGCGAGCGAAGAAACAGGTTTCTGCAACGGAAATTCAAAGTTTTAAGCAAATACAACAAAATAGGTTTGTAGTGAGGACTTTAGTCCGCAAAATTTGATGCGGACTAAAGTCCTCACTACAAACCCGATCGACAAAAGTATAAAATGTCGGTTTATGATGACACAAATTCCGCTATTTTATGTTATGTTAAATTGACTAACATTAGACATGAGTGTCAGAAATCAGGTTTCTTGTGACAGACTCAACTAAAATCCTCTATTTTTAGTCAAGAAACCCGCCGTATAAGCTTTTGCTGAGAATGGTGCGAAATATCAGGTTGAGCAAAGGGTTGCGCAGACTAATTTGTTGGATGTGAGTGCCTCAGCCCAACCTACTTTCTGAGAGAATTTTGCCCTAGTTATAGGGTATTTTTATGAGTTGTCAGGCTTGGGCCACTTATTGACCCAAGAATCCTTCCCAGGAATGACCCAGAAGTGTCAAAATTAAGATAGTCCTGCGAAAAACAGGGAAAATGAAATCCAGCCCGTACAGGCTGGTAAGGCAGAATTAATTCCTCGCTTGTCACGCTTGCAGGTGGTCGCCGACGGTTCGTCGCATTTAATCTCAACAGTAATTATGAAAGATCTCACTCGTTATCGAAATATTGGCATCTTCGCCCACGTAGATGCTGGCAAGACCACTACAACTGAAAGAATCCTGAAACTGACAGGCAAAATCCACAAAATCGGTGAAGTTCACGAAGGGGCCGCGACGACTGACTTCATGGAACAAGAGCAAGAGCGCGGTATTACGATTCAATCCGCTGCTACTACCTGTTTCTGGAACGAGCATCAGCTCAACATCATTGATACTCCCGGACACGTCGATTTTACGATCGAGGTTTACCGTTCTCTGAAGGTGCTCGACGGCGGCATCGGTGTGTTCTGCGGTTCCGGTGGAGTTGAACCGCAATCGGAAACTAACTGGCGCTACGCTAACGATTCTAAAGTTGCTCGTATTGTCTACATCAATAAGCTCGATCGCACGGGAGCAGATTTTTACCGAGTTGTTGGCCAAGTCGATAAAATCCTTGCAGCTAAACCAATGGTAATGGTTTTGCCGATCGGCATTGAAGAAAAGTTTTGCGGCGCAGTCGATTTGCTGACCCGCAAAGCCTGGATCTGGGATGAATCGGGCGATCCGATGAACTACGAAATTACCGATGTTCCTGCCGATATGGTGGATGATGTCGAGAAATACCGCGAACAGTTGATCGAACTGGCCGTCGAGCAGGACGATAACCTGATGGAACAGTACCTCGAAGGCAACGAGCCGAGTATTGAAGACCTCAAACGGTGCATCCGCAAAGGTACTCGCGACTTGGCATTTTTCCCGACTTACTGCGGTTCGTCGTTTAAGAATAAGTGCGTGCAGTTGGTACTCAATGCAGTCGTTGACTACCTCCCGAATCCGATGGAAGTTATCCCACAGCCCGAGGTGGATCTCGACGGTGAAGAAACAGGCAATTTTGCGATCGTCGATCCAGAAAAACCTCTGCGCGCTCTAGCGTTTAAGATTATGGACGATCGCTTCGGCGCATTAACCTTTACCCGCTTGTACTCCGGTAAAATATCTAAAGGCGACACCGTACTCAACACCGCCACAGGCAAAACCGAGCGCATCAGCCGCTTGGTAGAAATGCACGCCAACTCTCGCGAAGAAATTGACTCAGCTCAAGCAGGCGATATTATTGCGATCGTCGGGATGAAGAACGTCCGCACCGGACACACCATCTGCGACCCCAAAAATCCGGCAACCCTAGAGCCAATGGTGTTCCCAGAGCCAGTCATCTCCATTTCGGTGAGACCGAAAATCAAAGGAGGCGAAGAAAAGATGGGAGCAGCCCTGACAAAGATGGTACAAGAAGACCCATCTTTCCACATGGTGACAGACGAAGAAAGCGGCGAAACCATCCTCAAGGGCATGGGCGAACTGCACCTCGACATCAAAGTGGACATTCTGCGACGCACCCACGGCGTGGAAGTAGAAGTTGGCGAACCGCAGGTAGCCTACCGCGAGTCAATCACCAAGCGCCTCGAAGACAACTACGTCCACAAGAAGCAATCTGGTGGTTCAGGTCAATTTGCTAAAATCGGCTATATCGTCGAGCCTGGTGAAGTCGGAAGCGGCTTCGTGTTCGAGTCCAAAGTAACTGGCGGTAGCGTACCGAGAGAGTATTGGCCAGCCGTGCAAAAAGGCTTCCAAAGCTGCATCGATGTGGGCGTCTTGGCTGGATTCCCCTGCTTAGACTTGAAATTCACCCTAGTTGATGGAGGTTTCCACCCCGTTGACTCTTCAGCAATGGCCTTTGAAATTGCTGCAAAAGCCGCCTACCGCCAATCGGTTCCCAAAGCTGGGCCTCAGTTGCTGGAACCGATCATGAATGTCGATGTCTTCACCCCAGACGATCACATGGGCGATGTCATCGGCGACCTCAACCGTCGCCGGGGCATGATGAAAGCTCAGGAAACCGGACAAACAGGCGCGCGGATTAAGGCAGATGTGCCTTTGAGCGAAATGTTTGGCTACATTGGCGATTTGCGTACCATGACTTCTGGGCGTGGCCAGTTTTCCATGTCTTTCTCGCACTATTCTCCTTGTCCGAGCAACATTGCTGAGGAAGTAATCAAGGACGCGAAAGAGCGTCAAGCTGCTAAGTAGTGTGTTGACTGTAAGTGCGATCGAATAGTGCGATGGCTTCGCCCCGGCTTGCGCCTACGCACTGCCTGAAAAGGTAGCCAGAAACCGGGTTTTTTCCATGATCTAATCGCTGCGGCGAAGAATTTCGTGAAAAACCCGGTTTCTTTGACTTTGGTGCGTCCACGACTGTTAATTTTATCTGCGTTGATTTGCGTTAATTTGCGGTTTCGGGCGATCGCAGATTTATAAAATAAGTCAAATATCATGTTTGCTAAGATACAATCAATAATTTAAAACCGAAGCAGGTAGCCATGACAGCCACCCTAATCCAGAATCAAAGTAGCGGAATTCTGCTCAATAACATTAGCTGGAAAACTTACGAATTCCTGCTGAATGAGTTAGCACAACAGAGAGGAATTCGCCTGACTTACGATCGAGGTAAATTAGAAATAATGACTCGATCAGCACCCCACGAAAAGTACAAAATTCTGCTCAATAACATTAGCTGGAAAACCTACGAATCCTTGCTGAATGAGTTAGCCCAACAGCCGGGAATTCGCCTGACTTACGATCGCGGAAACTTAGAAATTATGACTCCATCAGCACCCCACGAAAAGTCTGGAGAACTATTAGGGAATTTTGTGGAAGTTCTAACTGATGAATTAAATGTTGACATTTGCAGCCTGGGTTCACTAACCTGCAAGCGCCAAGATTTGGCACGCGGGTTAGAACCTGATAAATGTTACTATATTCAGAATGAAGATGCTGTCTGGAATAAAGAACAAATCGATCTCAATGAAGATCCACCGCCAGATTTAGCTATTGAAATTGACATTACCAGCAGTTCGCTCGACCGTCTCGAACTTTACGCAAGTTTGGGCGTACCAGAAGTTTGGCGCTACGATGGCAATCGTTTAATCATCTATCATTTAGAAGGCAATGAATACGCAGAGTGCGAGGTTTCTCCAACCTTTCCTTTTCTGCTGAAGTCTGAAATGCTGCGGTTTTTGGAATTGAGAAGGACTACCAAGGAAAAGGCTTTGCTGCGGTTGTTTCGGGAGTGGGTGAGGAGTCAAATTCAGTTTCAGCCATGACAGTTTCAGCCTTGTAGGGTGCGTCAGTTATAATACTTACTGGACAAGGGAAACGCTTATGGACTGACGCACCCTACTATCGTCTTTTAAATGCCGAACAGCTTATGACTCAAATAAATTCCGATCGCACTGCTGGTACAATTGCGATCGACGTTTGCGCTCAATCAAACGGGCAGTATCTTTGTCAGATTTCGTCATCTCTGAGCGATCGCCCTGATGATACCATGAATTTTTACGGACAAACAAAAGAACACGCAATCGCGATCGCCCTAGAACATTTAGCCGACGAGTATCGCGAGAAAGCCGAAGAATCTCAGAATATAGATTCGCTTGCCGTGGAAATTTCAGATTCTGGAGAACCAATTAATAAATATTATCATGTGATTGTACACTACGAAGAAATTTCGGAAGCCGAATCTAAGTTTGAGGCAGTACACAATACAATGATGGGAAATACGATAGTTGAGAATGCCAGAATTGCAGCCATTGAGATTGCTCCAGATATCGAAATCGAGCCGTTAGAGCGATCGAGGGAATAACTTGATTTAAAGTTAAGATTATTTGAGGTTTTAACTAATTTGCCCCTTTACCCAATTCCGAAATGCTTTAATTAATTCCAAATAATCCATTGTTTCCGCCTGTTCCAGAAAATGGACAATTTCTAAAATAGCCACAGTTGGAAATGCTAAACTGCGATCGCACTCTACATACCCTCGATCTTCCAATCTGTTAATTCTGAGCCGCGAACCATTATAAATCCAAACTTCCGGCACTCCCAGATGGGCATAAATTTGCAACGTACTGTCGGATCTGCTGGTAATATCAATTTCCACCACTAAATCCGGCGGCGGATCTTGACTCATATCAAGTCTTTTTTTGCCTTTAATTGCACTAACATTCTGGATGTAAAAACATTTGTCTGGTTCTACACCAAGAAGTTCAGGACGTTTGAATGTAGTAGAACCAAGAGGCTCAATTCTCACATCTAATTCTTCGGCTAAGGTTTCAACAAATCGACCCAATACTTCTTTGAAATGTTCATGTTCAGGAGAAGGTGTCATAATTTCCAAATTTCCACGATTATATATTAGCCGGAGTCGCCTATGACTGAGTTCGGCAAGCAAAGTTTCGTAGGTTTGCCAACTGATATTCGATAGTTCGACTATTTGTTCGGGGGGACTGAGAGTTTTAGAAGTCATGGTACTACTTGGGTGAAGAGTTCGTAGGCGCGAGCCGGGGCGTAGCGATCGCACTTTTTAACTAAATCATATCATCGAAAACATAGGTTTGTAGTCAGGACTTTAGTCCTCTCTAGTTGGATGCGGACTGAAGTCCTCACTACGAACCTCATCGAAAACATAGGTTTGTAGTCAGGACTTTAGTCCTCTCTAGTTGGATGCGGACTGAAGTCCTCACTACGAAGCTGATTACAATTTATTTGCTTGGAAAATCAGCGCGAAACTTCTGGACAACTCGATTTAACTCGACGGAATGAGATGCTTTAAATAAAATACGATCGCCCGCCGTGACAAAATCCATCAAATGGCTAGTTAAATCTGCGTGAGAATCCTCACCCGCAATATCTTCCACCTGCACAAAAGGTACGCCCGCCGCACCCGCAGCCATCGCCGCCGCTTCCTCAAAATCAGCAAACACAAACAAAGCATCGAGGTTTAAATCCCGCGCCGCCTTTCCTACTTGTCGGTGAAATTCGATCGCCCTTTCGCCCAATTCCTTCATCGTCCCCAACACTGCAATCCGGCGTTTTCCCGGAGTATCGGCTAACAGTCTCAGGGCCGCCAACATCGACTCTAAACCCGCATTGTAAGTCTCATCTAGAATCACAACATCTTGCGGTAAATCGTAGCGGCGCGCCCGTCCATCCGGTAACTGCACGGACACACCTTGTCGTAAAACAGCCCAATCAATATCTAAAACTTTTGCTACCGCCAAAGCTGCTAAATAATTTACAGCATTGTGCCGTCCAGCCAGCGGCAATGGCAATTCCACACCTTCTACCAACATTGTATCATTATTAAGTAATTCCCCGCACAAATCCCCGCCTTCTAAACCGTAACTCAAAGTTTTTCCGTGCCAAACTTGCGGCGCAGTTGCGATTAATCTGTCAGAATCGTGATTGAGAATAGCAATGCTATCAGCAGGCATTTCGGCTAATAGCTCGCACTTAGCTTGAGCGATCGCATCTTCTGATCCCAATCGCCCGATATGTGCCGTTCCTACGTTAGTAATTACCGCCACAGTAGGACGCGCAATTTGTGACAACAGGGCAATTTCACCGAGTCCGCGCATTCCCATTTCAATCACAGCATAATTGTGGGTTGGCGAAAGTTCTAACAGAGTTTTTGGCACCCCAATTTCATTGTTGTAGTTGAATTGAGTTTTCAGAACATTTCCGCTGGTTGACAAAACCGCCGCAATTAATTCTTTAGCAGTAGTTTTACCGACAGAACCAGTAACAGCAATGATCGGTATACTGAATTGATCGCGCCACCAACGGGCGATCGCCTGGTAAGCTTTTAAAGTATCGTCAACGCGCAACAGCGGAAAATTGGGAACTTCTACTTGCCAATCGCGATCGACAATCGCCACCATCGCCCCCAAATCCCGGGCTTTTGCCACAAATTGATGTCCGTCAAAATTGTCTCCCCGCAGCGCCAGAAATACTTCCCCGCCCTCAAGAGTGCGCGTGTCAGTGGCAATACCTGTCCCCAAAGCTGTCAAAATGCCCTCAGAGACGGCAGGCAAAGGTAGAGTTAAAATTTCCACAAGTTGGGCGATACTGACGCGACACACCATATGACCGGCACTCACATTTCAAATAATTATTTTCACAGCTAATCCTACCGCGCCCGACCTCACATTTAACCGTTCGCGGGCTGCCGGCTAGGATGGACATTAAAAATCCGAATACTCGATCGTCCGCCCAGCCACAAATCCGATCGAACTTACCCACAATCTTTACCAATACTTTACAAAAAGTATCGTCATTTTAGCAGTTGCGAATTAGTAACAATTTATGTAATGCTAGTGTTGGTAATTAGTGTAATTAACCCAAAAATATCGATCGACTGTGTGTGCTGACCGCTTCCACCCCTAAGCCTCGTCCGGCGAGAAGCTCGGTTGACTCAATTGTGGTGCTTCATCTGCCAATTCATCAAACCAATGGCGCTTAAAGCTCCTGTTCAATCCCTCGGAGGGTTAATCCACAGTGAACGACTACAACAGACAGAGCCACGAAGAAGAACAGCTACTTTACAACCACTGGCTAGAGTTGGTACAAGTAGAGCAGCCGATCGAATTGATCGGTAGATTTCGCAGTTTGTTTATCCACAGCACCGAATATCCCGATCGGGCAGTCGCTGGCGCCCTCGAAAAAATAGCAGCTTCACCCTACGCCGAACAAGAATTCAAATACATCCTCAACCGCTGCTGCCACATCCTGATCAACCGCTGGCAAACCTACCCCAGCAAGCAAGCCGCCATTCCAGAATTAATCTCTCTGTTTGAAGAAGCCCCCAAAATAGCATTAGGATACAGTCGATCGCGACCTGCTCGCTCGATCGTGCAATTAGTAAATCAATTTACCCAAAGCGAACAGTATCTCACCCTCAAACGCTTAGCCCAAGTCATCACCCACAGCAACGAAGAGAGCAGCAACAGCAAAATTCCAGCCACCCTAGCCCTGGGAACCTTAATTCCCCGTTACCCTTACCTGTACAAACACTGCCTCTTGAGCGACGACAGCAACTACGAACAGCAAAAAATCATTCAAAAAATCCAAGCTCAAAAGCAGCAGCAATTTGAAATCGACCTCTCGCAATACGTCGCTCACCAAGTGAGAAAAGCCCAAGTCGCCCGCCGGGAAACCTCAATTTCCTTCGGCAGAAATATACAACCTATAAAAAACCCGACGCTGTTGAGCGATCCCGAACTGTTCTTTGCCCTCAAGCAATTTGTGGGCAAAGTAGAAGGAGCCGATACCTACAGACAGCTAGCGGGGCGCTTCACCAACGCCAGCACAAATCAATCTTACGGCTCCTTTAAAGACGACTTGTACGAATACCTGATTTCATCGGTCACGGACGATCGCTACGGCAAGTGTCAATTTAACGAAAAATTGTATAAGCAACTACAATCTACTTTACCAGATAGCGAGTCTCAGAAATTAAACGAATTTCTGACGATGAGAACTTGTAGCCAGTTACTAAACTTTTTAGTAGTAGAGAGTCCGGCGCGGCCCAACCACTTTGTCTTCATCGACCTAATCTCAAACCTTGGGCCGACCCAAACCACAGGTTTGCTGCTAAAAATCGTGCTAATTTGCAGCAAAGTCAAGCCCTATCTAGAAAAACGGCTGGCAATTTTGTTCGGTCACTACGAATTCTGTACCCGAGAAGGCGTGGTGTGGTTAGTCAAAGCCCTAGAAAACCTGAATCTAGCTTTGAGTACGAATTTTGGCAAAGTAGACGTGTCTTTCCTGCGGTAGCGGGTCGGTGCGACAACTTTCTAGGCTTCCAGCTTACCAAAACATCACAGCCAGAAATCGGCTGTCAGAATACCCTAAAAGTTTCACATTTAATTGTGGCGACCTAATTAACTGCTGAAAGCTACTCAAAAGACCTTGTTCTGTGTTAAAATCCCAATTGTATCAGATTCGGTTGCAGGCTTTGTTCATTGCTACAGAATTGTTTAAAAACTTGCCCTTCTGTATCGGCAGGGGACTCTCCGAAACTGAAATCTTTGCACTGTCTAATTTTTGGAGTTATTCCTCATGTCGATATACGTCGGTAACTTATCCTATCAAGTTACCCAAGAAGACATCACCACCGTCTTCGCCGAATACGGAACCGTTAAGCGAGTACATCTACCTACCGACAGAGAAACCAGTCGCCCCCGCGGTTTTGGTTTTGTAGAAATGTCAACAGATGCCGAAGAAGATGCAGCGATTGCTGCTCTCGACGGAGCAGAGTGGATGGGTCGCGATCTCAAAGTTAACAAAGCCAAGCCCCGCGAAGATGAAGGCGGCCGGGGTGGCGGCAACCGGGGCGGCGGCGGCCCAGGCAAATTTGGTCGCAGCGGCGGTGGCGGCGGCGGCGGCGGCGGACGTTATTAATTTCCTAGGATTAAAGATGGGAGATGGGAGAGCGGGAATTGGCCAGGAGAGCTCGCGTAGCTGATTGACCTAGCTCCGAAGCACTTCTGTCAGTTCCGAAAAACCTCTGCTATTCAAGTTTCCCGATCGACCGCATTCAATATATCAAAAAGCCAAGGGCTCGACCCTTGGCTTTTTGATATGAGAGTATTGGGTAGGAGTCACAAATCAACTGCGCGAACTCCTGGGACGGCATCTACTGTTCTAATCGTCAGGTTCAATGGTGCTGCTCAATCCGTGATTGTTCAGCGTTTCAGCATAAAACTCAGCGTGTTCGAGAGCGCAAACAATCACCAGTCCCAACCCATTCGTGTGGGCTTCCATCATCACATTCACAGCCTGCGGCTGAGTCAGACTCGGTACCGTCGCCATCAAAGTCTGCACCACGTACTCCATCGGATTGAAATCATCGTTGTGCAGCAGAACGCGGTAGCGCGGTGCCACTTTGCGGACTGTGGAACGCTTTTCAATAATTTCGACAGACACTAATCTATACCTCCTGACTTGTAGGATGTTAAAATTTGTCAATAATCTTGAGCCGGATTGCTCCGCTGTGCAAGAGTATCTCACTTTCAGTTATTTTATTGAAATCTCAAACTTCAGACAAGGCAGCCGATCGCTCGCGCCCTGTCTGGCGCAGGACACCAAACGCACGGAGGTGAACAGCCGATCGCGCAGCCACCACCTTCCTAGCGCCATAATATTAGAAAGGCAAGATCGGTTAAAAATAAACTACTAACTGTTGAGTCCCCAGAACTGACGGCACCTGATATGAAACGCAAACCCAACTCCTACAACGATAGATTCGGCGGCGACCCCTTCCGGGGAGACGAAGACTCCGGCTCGGGCCCGCAGTCGCGGCGCCAGCCTCAGTCCGGTAAACCATCTTTCCTGAATTCCGCCACCCTAGGGATTTTAACAGCAGTCTTTATTCTAGGAATTGGGATCGGCATTGCCTTTAGCTCCACGGCTACAATTAGCCCAGAAAACGTAGCATCTCGCGAATTTATCGATCGCAGCGCTCCCAACCCCGAACTTTGCGTGCAGTTTGGAGCCAGCGCCATGGTGACAGATATGCGCCTCTACGTCACCCTCAACCCGTTCAACGTCTACATTTCGCAGCCGAGTATGCGCCCCGGATGCGTCCTGCGAACCAACAACTGGGCAATTCTCGAACAGCGGAAACTCATCAACCAAAACCAAGTGCGCGAGTGCAAAAACCGCATGAACACCTTCGGCTTCACCGGCCCGTTGGAAGGCCAACCGGAAATTAACTGTATCTACCAAAACGACGGCGCTAAAAACCTGTTCCTCAACCAACCGGGTTCGACAGCTCCAGCTACTGAAGGTCAAAATTTCTAAATCCTTGAATCAAGCAAATATTTTGGGTAGGCACTTACGCTGTGCTTAAGTCCCTACTCCATTTCAACAGTAGATTCAAGTTCCGGGTTTGAAAGCAGACTTCTGACTGGTTCCCTCAAAAACCCACATCCTCAGTTAACTCAACCTGAAAAATTTGGCCGGGTTGAATAGTAGCCGGTTGAGGAGCAGCCGCGTAACTTGTCGCTACACCGGCGGCCGCTCCCGCCAGCAAACCGATACCAGAAAAGCCGCTCAGCAAGAACAAAGCTAAACCACCAATACCGCTATTGCGAAACACACTGCGATCGCGCGGCTCTGGCCGCCGTCCTCCCAGCGGTTGCGATCCCGCCGAGACCGGGATATTGCGACCGTTGAGACTAATCGCTTCCACCACAAATCTACTGCCGAGGTTAGTAGTTTCAAATCGGCCGATCACCGGCGTATTTGCAGGTACGATCGTATTGCCGCGACTGTCGAGAATTCCCCCTTGCAACAGCAGCACTTCCTGCCGGCTGGGTTTGCCTTCCAGGCGCAAAGGCCGATCGCCCGGATACAACAAACTCAGCTTTTCTCCCGCCGCTAACAACAGATTCGCCCCACGCACGGCCTGGTTTCTAGAGTTCGGGCGATCGTCCGGAAGCGGTTCCCCAAACGTAAGCGTGCGCTGTTCTGGTGCAGCGGTCTCCGTATTTTGAGGAGCTAGGCGGGTTACAGCAGCAGCTCTTACACCCCGCCGTTCGTTCAGGGGAACACTTACTAAAGGCACTGTTAGCGGTCGGATTTGGTCGTTTTCCGCAGGTGTCTGCGCCGAATTTGTGGGCGAATTCGACGGTGGAACAACATCAGCTCGATCGGGCTGTGGAGCAGTAGTTGAGCTAGCATCTGTTGGCGGTTGATTTTGAGATACTTGCATTCCAGGCTGGGGTGGAGTTTCTGAAAGTGCAGCTCGCGAAGCTGGTTCTAAAGAGGGACGCAACACCCAGCGATTTTGTGGGCCGACTTTTTGAAATTGAATTTGTTCGCCGTTAAAAGCGATACCAGGAGCCAAATTCACCAAAATTCTCGCAGTTCCAGGCCGAAGTTGACTCGCGCCCACAGAACGCACGCTGCCTTGCGGGTATAGCTGAGTAGCATCAACTCCGAGCTCAGTATTCGGCAAATCCACAGCAATTTGAGACGGATTGAGTAGAGAATACGTGGGAGTGCTGCCGAATGGGAGAGTAATTTGTAGCTGATTTGTCACCGGATCGAATTGCCAGCTTGTGGTGGCTGTAGAAGCATTAGCCTGTTGCTGTGGAGAAGGCGCTGCTGCGATGGCGGCGGTTGTTGCGATGCTCAGACTGATCGACACAGAGCCTAACAATAAGGGTAAAATTTGTAAGGGAGGCCAAAATTTCGGCGGTAATTTTTTGTATGGCATGGCTGCTGCGGGAAAGTGGAGATTTTAACTAGCTTTCAGGATGATTTTTGCGGACACAGGTTTTGCAGGCTTGACGCTGAAAGTTTACCATTAATTGGTAATGGCGACTGAGGCATCTGCAATCTGAAGTTAACAGATTCTGTCTGATGCTGGATGTCAACAGATATAGCCTTTATGAGAAAGATGAGGAACTTGAAGCTAATTAGTAATTGGTAATTGGTAATTAGTAATTTTACCCTGCGAGCGGAGTCGAAGCGTGGTAATTCGTAATTGCTTGTGCCTCTAGACTTTTTCAGGTTTATGCAGGTAAAAACTCTCGCTAGTGCTCTCAACCCGATCGCAGAATCTGGTATACCTCATGGAGAGTGAGAACCGCAATATAGGTAAGTCTCAGCCACCTGAGGTAGGATTGGCTGTTTGCCGACAAGGTAATCTGTAGACTTATTGCGTGACATCTCCTACACTTCTGCTTCGCAGTAAGTGTAGGCTTCCAAGACAATCCGGCTATTGCTTAGGAGGCTCTTGGCTTTAAGAACGGAATGCCCTACCGCTCTATTTTTTATATTGATCGCAGCATTATGATCGCGATCAAGACTACATCCACAATTAAGACAGTCATGCCAGCGTTCATGCAGCTTTTTAGGGACTTTAACACCACAACTAGAACAATCTTGACTTGTACCAGACGCTTTAACTGGGATCACCAACTTTCCCAGCATTTTCGGCTTTGTTCGTTAGTATCGACAGAAAGCTTGACCATCCAGCATCAAGTACAGACTTTGCCAATCGGGTACGCGCTAGTCCATTAACATTCAAATCTTCAACCGCCACAACATCATATTTTTTCAATAAGTTGTTCGCAGTTTTGAAATGAAAATCTTTGCGTTTATCAGCAACTTTTTTGTGCTGTTTACCTAGTTGTTTTACCGCTTTTTGTCTACGATTGCTACCCTTCTTTCTGCGAGATACACGCTTTTGAATAACCTTTAATCGTTTTTGTGCCTGGCGATAGTGTTGAGGAATAGCAACAGTTTCATTTTCAGAAGTTGTTAAAAACTCTTTTAAACCAACATCAATACCAATTATTGAATCCGGGTTAAAATCCGGCTTAATTGTTGGAACTGTAGCGTCTTCCAAGCTGAGTGTTAAATAATAACCATCAACCTTTTTAGTTACGGAGGCGGTTTTGATTTTAAAACCATCAGGGATAGGACGATGCAAAATAATTTTAACCTTGCCAAACATCGGAAGGTTAATTAAATTACCCTGCAAGCATCCATCTTTCATTTGGGGATAAGTAAAAGTTCTATAGCGGTCACGAGACTTAAATCTCGGTCTACCGCTACGCTTTCCGTTACTATCACCTTTCAAAAATCTGTCAAAAGTTACCTTAACTCTTTTAACAATATCCTGCAAAACTTGTGAATATATTTCACCGTAATGAGGATGAGTTTTTTTGAGACTTGGTAGTGTTTTCTTTTGACTATAATAATCTGGGTTGTCTCGTAATTCTGGAATGTGACAGACAAGAGGGCAAACGTTGATAGGACAACGATTTTGCTCATACCAGTTGAATCTATCAGCCAGCAAGTAATTATATTGAGCGCATAACATAGATAACCATCTATCTATGTTATGCGCTTGTTGATTTGTTGGGCGTAGTCTGTACTGGTAAGCTGTCCGCACTTGTTTATCACCACCTTATTAAATCAGTGTTACTATTTTACGATACACCAATTATTTAAGATATTCCAGAAAAGTTATGAAAAATGATTTTGTTTCAAAGGGGCGTTCTGTCAGTGACCTTAAGGTGCATCTTGTATTGACCACAAAATACAGAAAAAAAGCGTTCACAAACTCAATGCTGGAACGCTTGAATCTGATTTTTGAAGAACTACTTGTTAAATGGGATTGTAAATTGGTTGAGTTTAACGGCGAGGACAACCATGTACATTTACTTTTTCAGTATCACCCTGACTTAGAGTTGAGTAAGCTTGTTAATAATTTAAAATCTGTATCCTCAAGAAAGCTGCGTCAAGAATTCACGGAACACCTAGAAAGTTTTTACAGCAAAGATGTTTTTTGGAATGGTTCTTACTTTGTCGCAAGCTGCGGGGGTGTTACGGTTTCAACTTTACGAAAATATATTGAAAATCAACAAACCCCGGAAGATTAATATTTTGTTCGTTTCCTCCATGTCCTCTTCCCTAATTTCGCTTACGCTCAATATTGGTCAGAGGACTGTCCCGAACGCTCACGCGCAATTCATCTCACGCTCCCCTTCGGGTGAGACGTGAGGCTTCTTACTGTTTAAGCTAAATTTGCGATCGACAAACCGCACATTATCGAGGCAGATTAACTAATAGCTGTGTCGGTGCAACGCGCTTGGTATTGCAGATATCTCTCAAGACATGAGAGCAACTTTGCCTTCGGCTCTGGTAATTGCTCGCCCGCAGCACTAAAATTGAGAGTCGGCTTGATAAATTTTTTAACTTAATGGAAATTAGGGCGATCGGGCTTCGTGCTTAACAAAAAATAGCGTCTATTCAGACAACATCAAATAGAATTACCAATTATAGACAACTTTTTCATTCTCCCGTTCGTAGTGCGGACTTAAGTCCGCTCTCAAGCTGCGGACTTAAGTCCGCACTACGAACCTATGGAACCTGCGGTTCATGGCTCGGACACTATAGAAATCCGAGGCGTTCGTTTCAATGCTGCCGTAGAATTGGCTCAAAAAACCGGATATTTTTACCAATTGTTTTCACCTATACTTTGCTAAAAATGTCAAGTTTGTCAGTCAAAGACAATTGGATATTATCGAAGGTATTAAAGTAGTTTTAATTCCCTTATACCATTTTTTTAAAGATGTGCTATGAATGAACTCTTAGCCCCCCCTTAGTAAGGGGGGGTGGGGGGGGTAATTGTGTAGCGGTACTTTATAAAAATGGTATTAGACAAAGTTGTGTTGAGCATGGCAAACCGATTAATTTGCGGAGCAATAAGTACCGCCGCTATTTTTTTTAGGATGAGATGTTTGCAACAAAAGCCCGAAAATTTCCTACCGCAGATTGCAGGTTTATTGGGCAGGTTCCAGAGTCCTGTAGGGACGCGGTATTGCCTTTCGTCATGTCAACAATCGCCTAAAAGTCATGATAAATCTCGCTTTGAGCCAAGCCTATAACCCAATACAGTTCACTTAAGAAATAACAACATGGAAAACCGATGATAAATAGACATTGCGATTGCTTCGTTCCTCGCAATGACCATCTTAAGTAAACCGTATTGGCCTATAACCCCCGCGCATCCCCCTTATTAAGGCAGACGAAAGAGAAGATTCTTATCCCCCCCCAAAGCATCGGGGGGGTTAGGGGGGGTTAAGAGCCAAACCGCCAAACAGCAGTCTCTGACTACGTTTGACCTGGTTGTTGACACGGCTTTGGGCATGGCCGTGTCCCTACTCAGGTGTACCTCACATACATTAAGCTGTCGCGCATTTAAATTGCATATTCAGGGCGGGCGGGACACCCCACAAGACTTTGATGGTTTTTTGATATACAATTTAAATGCCGCAACAGCTTACGAGTTCTGTATTAGGGGAAAACCATCAAAAAATCGCTAGCAGTAATCGGTTTGTCAGCCCCAAAAATATTAGCCAAAACCTCGCCAGTGGCAGCAACTTTCAGGACATAACTGTTAGCAGTGGAGTCAAGGCGCAAAGAGTCGAAACTCAAGCCGCCAGCCAGGACAAACTTGTCAGTTCCTACTGCAAAATTGATCACAGTATCGATACCGCTGTTGCTACTTAACACAAAACGATCGCTCCCAGTACCTCCAATTAAAGTATCGTCTCCACCGTCACCAAACAGCAAGTCATCCCCTGCGCCGCCGTTGAGAATGTCGCTATCTTTCCCTCCGTAGAGAGTATCGTTACCGTCATCACCGTTGAGGGTATCTTGACCTTCATTGCCGTATAAAAGGTCATCGCCGCTGCCGCCGTTAATGCAGTCTTGCTGGCCGTTGGCGCCTACAGGGCCGATCTGGTTTTCCCCGCGATCGCCAAAAATGGTATCGTTGCCGCTATCGCCACAAATCAGATCGCTGCCATCATCGCCGTAAATCAAGTCGTCGCCCGCATCTCCGTGCAGCAAATCGTCATCCTTACCGCCGTTAAGAGTATCGTTACCAAAACCACCGCTGAGAGAGTCGGAACTCTCGCCACCGTTGAGATAGTCGTTACCCTCGCCCCCATACAACAAATCGCGGCCGTTAACATCGCTGACTAATTGATTTTGCAAGCCGCCGTAAAGCGAATCGTCTCCCTCACCACCGATAATCGTGTCGGAACCGAGTTCGCCCAACATCAAGTCATTACCTTTGCCACCAAACATCAAGTCATTACCCTTGCCGGCAAAAATACTGTCGTTACCGCTACCGCCACCGATGATGTCGCCGCTGTCGTTGCCAAAAATTAAGTCGCTTTCCTCCGTAGCGATGGTGATGTTATTTTCGGTGCCGTAGTCACCGAGAATCGTGTCAGAACCTTGATTC
Organism: Microcoleus sp. bin38.metabat.b11b12b14.051; assembly: GCF_013299165.1. Lineage (NCBI taxonomy): Bacteria > Bacillati > Cyanobacteriota > Cyanophyceae > Oscillatoriales > Microcoleaceae > Microcoleus > Microcoleus sp. bin38.metabat.b11b12b14.051. The sequence continues at coordinate 217,725 of NZ_JAAFKD010000006.1, read as the reverse complement.
CCGTAGAGAGTATCCGACCCGGTTTCGCCAAAAATTCGATCGCCCCCTTTGCCTCCAAACAGCAAATCTCGGCCGTTACCGCCTCGCAAAGTATCGTCACCTTGCTGGCCGTTGAGCAAGTCGTTACCGTCGCCTCCAAACAGCAAATCCTGCCCGTTGGGGTCGCCATCGAGTGAGTTGGCAACGCCACCGAACAAAGAGTCGTCTCCGCTATCGCCGTAGAGAGTGTCAGAACCTTTGTCGCCCCAAATCAGGTCATTTGCTTTGCCTCCGGCGACGATATCTGCGTCTTTGCCCGCGTAAACCGTGTCGCTGCCTTGATTTCCAGCAATGAAATCGCTTTCGGAACCTCCGAAAATCAAGTCGCCGTCGTTACCAGTCAGGTCGATGTTGTTGCCGTTGTCGCCGACGATGGTATCGCCACCGCGATCGCCGTGCAATGTGTCGGAACCGCGATCGCCAAAGAGCCTATCTTGTTGTTTCCCACCGAAGACTACATCGTTTTCTTTCCCAGCGTAAACGATATCGTTGCCTTTACCCGAGGCGATGAAGTCTGGCTGTTGGTCGCCAAACACGATGTCTGAACCGCCTTCACCTAACACTGTGTCGTCGCCTGTGAAGGAAACCAACAATTCGTTAGAGTCGTTGCCGGTTAAGAAATCGTTGCCGGGAGTCCCTAAAATCGTGTTTTGGATGTCGGTGATGTCTGGGATGCTCGACTCGAAGTTGAGTAGTTGCGAACGCTGGGGTGGGACAAATGTGAAGGCAGGCTGCTCGGGCAGGGGGTCGCAACCGCAGCCGGTATCCGGTTCGGGTACTGCGCCGAAAATAGGTGGGGGTGTGGGTGTGGTTACTGGCGCGGGTGTGGGTGTCGGTACTGGTGGGGGTGTGGGTGTGGTTACTGGCGCGGGTGTAGGTGTCGGTACTGGTGGGGGTGTGGGTGTGGTTACTGGCGCGGGTGTAGGTGTCGGTACTGGTGCGGGTGTGGGTGTCGGTACTGGTGCGGGTGTGGGTGTGGTTACTGGCCCGGGGTTGGGTATAGTTACTGGCCCGGGGTTGGGTGTGGGTGTGGTTACTGGCTCGGGGTTGGGTGTGGGTGTCGGTACTGGCGCGGGTGTAGGTGTCGGTACTGGCGCGGGTGTGGGTGTCGGTACTGGCGCGGGTGTGGGTGTTGGTGTCGGTTGGTTAATGGCAATGACAGAGATCGTGGCAACTGCCGCACTGGTGGCGCCGAGGTTGTCTGTAGCGCTGTAGGTGAAGTTTGCCCCTGTGAAATTGCCGGCCCCCTGGAAGAACAACCGGGAAATTTGCTCTGGTGTTAGGGTTTGACCGGTCGTGACCCGGATTCCCTGGCTGGGAGCGCCTAAGAACAGAATGCCTTCATTAGCCGGGGGTAAGGTGTTGATGGTAAAAGAAACTACCGTGCCGTCGGGGTCGGTGCCTCCGAGGCCGGGGATGTTAACGCTTTGTCCTGGCGATAAAGCGACGCTGGTGTTGTTGGCGACAGGCGGCTGGTTGGCGTTTGGTACGATCGGTAGCAGCGATGCTGTAGCCGGGGCTGGACTGATGGCGCCGAGGCTGTCTGTGGCGGTGTAGGTAAAGTTGGTGCCGGTGAATTCGCCCGTGGCTTGGAAGAATAGCTGGTTGATTTGAGTTTGGCTGAGTCTTTGACCTGCCGTTACCCGGATTCCCTGGCTGGGGTCGCCCAAGAACAGCACACCTTGATTGGCGGGCGGCAGCGTGTTGATGGTGAAGAAGTTGATCGAGCTGTCGGGGTCTGTGGCCGTCAGTCCTTGGAGGTTAACTGTGCTGTTTGGCGGCAGTGTCTTGCTGGTGTTTGCAGGTATCGGCGGCTGGTTGGATAGCGGCGACGACACCAGAGAAACAGTGGCCCCGGGGCTGGTACCACCGAGATCGTCCCTGCTGCTGTAGCTAAAGCTCGCTCCTGTGAAATTGTCAGCCGACTTGAAAAATAACTGCTTGATTTCGTCTGATGTCAGGGTCTGACCTGCTGTGACGGGAACTCCCCCGTTTGCGGGGTCGCCCAAGAACAGCACACCTTGATTGGCGGGCGGCAGGGTGTTGATAGTGAAGGACTGCACTGTGCCGTCTGAGTCTGTGCCTCCGAGTCCGGTGATGTTGACAGCGCTGTTGGGCCGTAGCGCAGCGTTGCCGCTGGTAGCTGATGGAGATTGGTTGGGTGTTGGCTGCGTGGCGACGGTGGTGGTGACAGTGGCGCGAGATTCAGAACCATTGTTGTTGGTGAGCTGTGGGTCTAAAGTAGTCGATCGGCTGCTGGCAGTATTGCTGATGGTGCCCGTTGCCGGAACTACTAATGTCACCAGCCGGTTGGTGCTGCTACCGAAGGCTAAGCTGGGAATTGTTGGGAAGGTGACAATTCCTGTCACTGGATCGTAAGTGCCGTTATCCGATGCCCTGACGGATGTTAAGCCGGGAATGATCCTGTCTGTAATCACTACGTTTTCCGCAGCATTCGGCCCGTTGTTGGAGGTAATTATAGTATATGTAACAGGACTGCCTGCTGTAGCAGATGTGAGGCCGAGCTTGGATGTAACCAGGTCAGCGCGGGCTGCACCGACTGTGGTAACGACTCTACCCCCCGACCCACCAGGCGGTGCGGCTATAGAGCCGTTGTTGTTGGTGTCGTTGGGGTCAGGAGTATCCGATCGGCTCGATACAACGTTGGTGATGCTCGTTAGGTTGGGTGGCGCTGCAAAACGGATGGTGCGGCTCTGGTTGCTGCCGTTGGCCATAGAAGCGATCGCCGGGAACACGATCGCGCCTGTGGCTGCGTTGTAGGTTCCCCCGCCGGACACCGCAACTCCAGTTAAGCCGGGAATCAGGCTGTCGGTGATGACTACATTGGTGGCGGCACTCGGTCCGTTGTTGGTGGTAGTGATTGTATAAGTGAGCGTCCCGCCGGCATTGATGGTCGCCGGAGCTGTTTTTTGGGTGACAACATCAGCCTGGGCACCGATCGTCGTAATGACTCTACCCCCAGACCCACCAGGCGGTGCGGCTATAGAGCCGTTGTTGTTGGTGTCGTTGGGGTCAGTAGTGTCCGATCGGCTAGAGACAACGTTGGTGATGCTCGTCAGGGTAGGTGGCGCTACAAAGCTGATGGTGCGGCTCTGGTTGCTGCCGCTGGCGATCGAGGCGATCGGCGGGAACACGATCACGCCTGTGGTTGGGTTGTAGGTTCCCCCGCCGGACGCCGCGACCCCAGTTAAACCGGGAATCAGGCTGTCGGTGATGACTACGTTGGTGGCAGCACTCGGCCCGTTGTTGGTGGTAGTGATTGTATAAGTGAGCGTCCCGCCAGCATTGATGTTCGCCGGAGCAGTTTTTTGGGTGGCAACATCAGCCCTAGGAGCGATGGTGGTTGTGACGCTGGCATTGGGGTTGGTGCCGTTGTTGTTGCCAGGAATTAAGTCCGGAGTGATGGAGCTGCTTCTGGCTGTGTTGCTAATCGCTAGAGTTGCTGTCAGCGGTACTGTGAAGCCGATCCTCCGGGTGGCTGTAGTGCCGTTGGCGATCGCCACTGGTGGAAATGTGACAACGCCTGTAGTTGCGTTGTAAGTGCCGTTATCCGATGCCGTGACTCCGGTTAACCCGGGAACGATGCTGTCGGTGATGGTTACAGCCTGTGCGGGACTCGGGCCTAGGTTGACTGTGGCGATCGTGTAGCTGACCGGGTTACCGGGGGTAGCGTTGGTAGAGCCGGTTTTAGTGGTGGCCAAGTCGGCGTTGGGTGTAAGCGTTGTCCTCACCGTGGAGTTGGTGGGAGTGCCTTCTTTGTTGGTGGGCGAACCGTTGTTGTTAGTGGCGATCGGATCGGGAGTTGTCGAGCTGCTCCGAGCCGTGTTGCTGATGGCGGTAAGGCTGATTGGGGGAACAAAACTGATATTCCGGGTCGCAGTAGCTGCATTTGCCAGCGCCGGTAGTGTGGGGAATGTGACAATCCCGGTTTGCGCGTTGTAGGTACCGTTGTCCGATACGCTCACCGATGTTAAACCCGGAACAATACTGTCACTGATCACCACGTCTGCTGCTGCATCGGGCCCCCTGTTAATCGTCGTCACCGTGTAGGAGACGGTTGAGCCTAGCGGGGCAGTCACAGGGCCGCTTTTGGTAGTAACTAAGTCCGCAACTATATCCGTAACCGTGGTAGGAAGCAGACCGGCTCCATCGACTTGCCCGGGCGGGAGAATGCTATTGTTATTGCTCAGGTTGGGGTCAAAAGTCGAGCTATTGCTGAATGCAACGTTGGAAAAAGTATCGCTGCTAGTTAAATTCGACGGCAGATTAACTGTCAGGGTGTAAGTGAGAGTCTGACCGGGATTGAGAACCGGAATTAACGGCCAAGTAACAGACTTGGTTTGGTTGACGTAGGTGCCGTTGTTCGAGGCACTCAGCACTGGTGGAGCTCCGTTCGGAAGCAGCAGTTGTACAGGTATTTCGTCTTGAATCAGAACGTTTTGAGCGGGGGCTGGGCCGTTGTTTACAGTAGTAATCGTGTAGGTAATGCTGCTCCCGGGCTTGATGAACTGCGGCCCTGTTTTGATCGTACTCACATCGGCCGAGAGACTCGGAGGATTGATGCTCTCGACTACCAGGTTTTGCAGTTCGTGAATGTTGTTGCCGCTTCCTGTGGAACTGCCAAAACCAAACTTGAAAATTGGCGGTACTGCACCGTTGATGGCTGCCAAGTTGGGGATATCGATCACTGTAGTCTCGTAGGTGCCGTCAAAATTCGTGTCGAAGGCAACGGTGAGGCGGTTGGGATTCCTCGGATCGCTAGATGGATTTAGGGTAATTTGAACGGATCTTTTGGCTGCATCGCGATCGCTCGTGAAGGTATTGCTGAAGTTAAAATCGCTGAAACTACCGCTAGATGTAATGCTCGTGGGAATGTTATCGATGCCGAAGGGAACGATCGTATTTGTTAAAAACTGATAATTGTCGGCTTCACGGCCTCTGAGCGTTACAGAATCAGGTCTGTAGGCACCAATATCGGAGCCGGGAATCGCAGGTGGCGTCGGGCCCGACCGCCCTTCTGAGGGATTGGAAAAATTGCCAAACTCGTCAAGTCCAATCCCTACATAACCTCCGGAAATACCGGGTACGCCGCTTCGTTGAGCGTAGCCGAGAGAACCGCCGAAACCCCCTGTCCTGGTCGGGCTGGCGGTGCCGTCAATGAAGAAAAAACCCAGCCCGTCCCCTGGCTGAGGCTCGATCGGGTAGTTCGGATCGAGCCTGGTTTGCGCGCTGGAACCGTAGGAAAAAAAATCAAACTGGACTCTGAGGCCGTCGGTGGAAGAAATCGGGTTGTTGTAGATGACGAAGGCTTCCCGGGTGTTTTCTGCTGGAGTTAATTGCAAAGCACCATCGCCGGGACTGCGCCCGCCCAAAGCCGGAAGTACCCCCGATACTGTGCCTCCGGTAATCCCGGGGACAGGTTGTCTCGATGCTGGCTGCCCGTTGGTCGGATCGAACAGCGCACCGCCGTTTCCCCCGTAAATCCAAGGCCCTCTGACTGTGGCGTTTTTGAAAGTTTCGTTAACTAATGTGCCGAGGGTGCCAGCGTATGCTGCGATCGCGAATGGTTCAATGGCGATCCTCGCCTTGATTTCCCCGGTCACAAATCTTAATTCCCAGTCGCCGCCGAGTGCTGCACTCCCCGTCAAGTTGTCGGAAGCTGCGATATCTGCACCGACAATCGAGCTCAGGCGCCGCACGAAGGCCGCGCCGCTTTCGGACGCTGCGACGCTGCACCCAAATAACAAAATATGTCCTCTCTCGCTGAGGGCTTTTCCCCACTGCTGCAACAAATGGCTGTAGGCTTCTAAGTTTTCGGCATCGAGGGCGATCGACCCGAGTTGCACTGCTGCTTCTGTACCGTGAGAAATTATTTGCAGGCTATCTAAATCGCTGCAAACCGCCAAAATTCTAGTAATTTGCTCGACTCCATCTCGCGTCGAGTCGAGTATAAATACCTCTGTACCTGCTGTTGCTCCTCTGGCTAAGCTGTCGTAGTGCTCTACTCCGCCATCGAGGAACAGGATATTTTTCACAGGGGCGATCGCACGCTGGCTTGCTAGCAAAAATTCTCTCTCCCACTGCCCAATTCCCCCCCCGCCATTATTTTTACCCGTTAAACACCAGTCCGCTTTTGCTGTTTTTATGGGTTTTTCTCTACAACAATAAGTTGCTTGAGTTCGGGAGTTTTCGCCAGCAATGCTTGTGGTGGAGTTTTTGGGTTTTTGGGTTAGGAAAATTGGTTTGTTGCAGATGCTTTGCATGGTTGAATTGCCTCGCTGATTGTATATAATATACCCACTTCAAGATGATAATTATCACCTCTTGAACAGGTTGAATCGCAGAGTTATAGACTCGACAGGTTGAATGCAAAAAATAGCGAGGCGCGGATTTAACGCAGCATAAATATGTGCTATTTTACTACTAGATAGCATTTTAAATATCGCCAGCGCCAGCGCTGAGGCTTGAGATTTTAAGTTCCTAAAATCTATCTATCGGGTGATATTTGGCCTTTGTTTTCTTGGCAGGTTGAGCTTGACAGGTGGCTCTGTTAGATTCCACAGCAGACAATAGCACGAATTATCAAAATTTTACTAAATCAGGTTTTCTGTCGATCGCTAAAGTGCACTTTAGCCCGCAAAAATTTTGATCGTTTCCGGATGCAGAAACCGAGTTCGATCGATGAAAAAAAAATCGTTACAGCCCTCGATCCAGAACCCAAACCCGGTTTGTGAAAGTGAGGAACGCGCCCACCTTGGAAAGCAATAGCAACCACATTAATCAGAGAGACGATTGCTAGGGAGTGCATACCGTAAGATAACTAGGCCCGCAGTGTCCAACGCGCGTGATTGAATCGAAATCGGCATACCCTGTATCGACGAGGCGTCTTAAAAATTTATGACTTGCAGTCGAGTCATGAGAGAACAATCTAGGTTTGAGGCTGCATTGAGCTGCGATCGCCAGAACAGACTGCTATCGCCCATAACCCACTTCCCCAACAGTCTACTTATAGTCTTCGAGCGGGTTTTTACTTAAGGTAAATGCTCGAAATAATTGTTCATGCAGAATTTTTCATGATCTTTGAGAGAAATTTACTAGCAGATTTTGCCGTCAGCCCGTTGCGATCTTTATTAGCCAATTTGCCTAACTGCCGGATGTACGGCTAGACTTGGAACCCGATTTCTAGATTTCGAGCCACCAAACCAAGATTTATCATCTAAATCTGGTTTCTGAACCCGAGTCCTCAACTAGAAAAACACCTATCGCAATCCGCCATTTATGGCAACTGTAACCCAGCAATACTGCTCGATTTTGTTTTAAATGCTTAGTTTAGACGAGGCTCGTCCCGAACAAGTTCCAACAACAATCCCTACACTTAAGTACATCTTAACTCATCGGTTATTAGATCCGCAAATGCGCGTACATACCAGCCCCAATACAACCTATATCTTTTTACCGCAAACGTCAAGAGCTCGGGGTTGGTAGTAGCGACAATCAAGACAGGGCCCAGAAGGATTGACGGCGCAGCGAATGTAATTAGAGCGGGCGTTATACTCGCAAGTGATATCGCCGATCGGATAGCCGAGACCTTCTACGTAGGTGCGATCGCCCGTTTGTAGTTGAGTTCGCAGGGGTCTATTTGCTACCGCAATCCCGGCCGCTGCAATTCTGTTGCGGGCTTGGCCGCTTGCCGAGCGCATCACCCACAAAGACAGCAGCCAGGGAGCTAAACCTATGAAAATAATCAGGAGAGCTGTTAGCACCATTTTCGCATTGAAGATTTTTGATTTGAGATTAAATAATTAGGAATGACTTACAGGATATGGGTTGGGAGTTTGCCTGCTGTGGCATTCTTTTGTTGAAAATGGTATAGCACAGTTTTAGAGCTGGTGGGGGAATATTTTTTTTAATTTAGACGATCGCCAACCTAAAATAATCAGCCGACAGACGGTTTTTAATCGGGAAAGTTCCCAGCTAAATCTCAAACTATGCCAGCCGCGGGTTAAGCGTTGGCTGTTGAGGGCTGCGGTGAATAGATTCGATCGTTCGGAATGCAAGTCCTGTTTAAATCAGAGGACTCGCATTCCGAACGATCGAACCAGATCGAGGTTATTTGACAAAACTAGACAGGAGAAACCGGGTTTAGTTCAAAAACAACCAAGCCCGTAATAGGTTCGTAGTGAGGACTTTAGTCCTCTCTAAATCAGAGGACTTGCATTGGGAACGATCGAACCGTTTAAACAAACCCGGTTTCTCTCAAAAACCAAAACGGTTAAACCTTAGCAACCAGGGCTGCTAAATCCATCACCGCACTGGAAGCCTCCACCTTAGCAACATCCAACAAAGTCTTCAAAACCGAATCGGGATTCAAACTAATCGAATCAATGCCCAACTCAACCAAGAAGCGAGCAAACTCAGGATAATCGCTGGGCGCTTGGCCGCAAATTCCAATCTTGCGATCGTACTTTTTGGCGGCTTTGATGGCAATTTCCACCATGCGCTTGACAGCTTCATTGCGTTCGTCAAAGATGTGGGCGACTAAAGCAGAATCTCGGTCTAATCCTAATGTTAGCTGAGTTAAGTCGTTGGAGCCGATCGAGAATCCGTCAAACACTTGGGCGAATTCGTCAGCAAATATGACATTGCTCGGCAATTCGCACATCACATAGACTTGCAAACCATTTTCGCCCTTAACTAAACCGTGTTTTGCCATCTCGGCCAACACTTTGCGGCCTTCCTCCGGGGTGCGACAAAACGGAATCATCGGAATCACATTTGTCAAGCCCATTTCGTCTCGAACACGCTTCAATGCAAGGCATTCCAAAGCGTAAGCTTCGCGGTAATTCGGGTCGTAATAACGAGCAGCGCCGCGCCACCCGAGCATCGGGTTTTCTTCCTTCGGTTCAAACTGCCGCCCTCCCAAAAGATTAGCATATTCATTGCTTTTGAAATCGCTCATCCGCACGATGACAGGATTAGGATAAAATGCAGCGGCGATGGTAGCAATTCCGCAGGCTAATTTGTCGGTAAAAAAATCTGGTTTGTGTTCGTAAAGTGCTGTGAGTTTGGTAATTTGGCGTTTGACAGATTCGTCGGTCAATTCGTCAAAGTGAATCAGTGCTAAGGGGTGGGCTTTGATGTGGTTGGCGATGATGAATTCCAGCCGCGCTAAGCCTACGCCGTCGCAAGGAATTGCTGATAAACCAAAAGCTTCTTCGGGGTTGCCGACGTTCATTAAGATTTGAGTGCGGGTGCGGGGCAAATTGTCGATCGCACTTTCTTGAATTTCAAAGGGAACTAAACCGGCATAAACTTTGCCCTCGTCTCCTTCGGAACAAGAAACAGTGATTTCTTGATTGTTTTGCAAGACTTGGGTACCGTCGCCGGTGCCGACAATGGCGGGGATGCCCATTTCGCGAGCAATGATCGCAGCATGGCAAGTGCGGCCGCCGGAATTTGTGACAATGGCGCTGGCTTTTTTCATGATCGGTTCCCAATCCGGGTCAGTTTTGTTGGTAACTAAAACTTCTCCTGCTTCAAATTGGGCAATTTTATGAATGTCTAAAATTACATGGGCTTTACCTTGTCCGATGGCTTCGCCAACGGCACGCCCTATTGCCAAAATTGCGCTGGAACCTTGCAATTTGTAGTTCCGCAAAACTGTAGCAGATTTTTGAGATTGTACTGTTTCGGGTCGCGCTTGGACGATGAATAGTTCGCCGGTATTGCCGTCTTTTGCCCACTCAATGTCCATCGGCGTGTAGGTGTCGCGCACTTGGGAGTAGTGTTCTTCTATCAGTACGGCCCACTCTGCTAGTTGCAGAATTTCGTCATCGTTAAGGGCGTATTTGCCGCGTTCTGCTGGGGATACCGAGACGTTTTTGGTGTATTTGGAACCGCCAATGTCGTACACCATTTTAATGCTTTTGGTGCCGAGGCGTTTGTCGATGATTGGGCGAAAACCTTGTTTTAATGTGGGTTTAAAAACTAAGTATTCGTCGGGGTTTACTGCTCCTTGAACGATGTTTTCTCCTAATCCGTAGGCGGCGCTGATTAAGGCGGCATTTTTGAAACCGGTTTCGGTGTCGATGCTGAACATGACGCCGGAGGATGCTAAGTCCGATCGCACCATTTTTTGCACGCCGACGGATAAGGCGACTTCCAAGTGGTCGAAACCTCGCTGTTGGCGGTAAGAAATTGCTCTGTCGGTGAAGATAGAGGCGAAGCATTTGTGGCAGCATTGGAGGACGCTGGTGCAGCCGTGGACGTTGAGGTAGGTTTCTTGCTGTCCGGCGAAACTGGCATCTGGTAAGTCTTCGGCGGTGGCGGAGGAACGTACTGCTACGTCGGTGCTGTCCCCGTAGCGATCGCACAGTCGATCGTAAGCCTGGGCGATCGCCGCTTGCACTTCTGGCGGAAACGGTGTATCGAGAATCAACGCCCGTGCTTGTTTGCCTTTTTGTCCCAGGTTTTGCAGGTTTTCTACGTCTAAGTCGGCAAAAATTTCGCGCAATTTTGCTTCTAAACCCGCCGACTCGATGAAGTAGCGGTAAGCACGTGCTGTAGTTGCAAATCCGTTGGGGACGCTGACTCCTTTGGGTGTTAACTGTTGAATCATTTCGCCCAATGAAGCATTTTTTCCGCCTACTAACGGGATGTCCGCGATGCCTACTTCGTTAAACCACAATACTAAGGCTTTTTCTTTGGGAATTAAGACTTCTTTTGGGTGAAACTCTATTTTTTCAAGCATGGCTTTTTTCCTTTCAATTTCAGCTCATTTAGGTCAGTTATTTGAGATTTCGTTGCAGCGCAGTAATCAGATTCCTCGCTCCCAGCCTAAAATTTGAGACTGCTCGCGACTTCTCTCTTCAAGCTGTGTATCGGTTTTGGGCGGCACTAAGGACAGCCAACCAAGCACTGTAATTTTTTTTATGTCGTTTTGTTGCGTAATTGATCCGATATTTCGCGAGGCTGTATCCAGCAGAGTTTTTGATTGCCTCTCTTTCAATAATATAACTTTTTTTCTAAATTGCAATACTGCTGGTAAATTTTTATTTGGTTGGAAACAGTAAAAAATTGGCAGTTGACCGCTTGACAGTTGACAGTTGATGGAAGGAGGGGCTCTCTACCTGCAAGGAAGAGGACAGGAGTAATGAGTAGTCTGATTTTAATTTTTCCCTAAAACGGAGGGAGAGGCTTTCAACCAATTCTTGATTGTAAGCTATCATGAAAAACCGAAGTGAAAAAGTGAAGGTCAAACATTGTTCCTGCCGATTTTGGGGCTGAGAGTGCGGGTGGTGCAGGATGTTGCTGTGCAGAAGTGTTGGTAGTTTAAAGGCAATTAAGGGGCGGTTTAGAGCGTGGGACACTCAGCATTAGGGGCGATCGCCCAAAAAAAACCACGCCAAGCAACTTGGGTACCCTCAAAAAACCGAGGTGATAAAAACCGTAAAATTTTAACCTCTGATGAGATTTACCAACTAAGATCGCAAACACAGTCTATGTATAGCATTGTAGTTGTTGAATTAAATAATAATAATTATTTTTTGCCATCGCGGTTTTTGTTGTTCAATTATTTGTATGCTATAATAGTCGTCTCGACTGCCTTATGACAAATAAAAAGGTATATGACATCAGTTTTGAGATCGACCGCAAAGCGAAACGGCTTTAAAGTTCTCTTGGTCGAAGACAATCAAGCCGAAGCCGATCTGATCGAAGAATTATTATTAGAAACAAATGTCAGCAGACAGAGTAGCCAAAGGCTGTCTGTAAGCTGTACAGACCGTCTCAGCAAAGCGCAGCAACTTTTAGTCGGCGAACATTTTGATGTAATTTTACTAGACCTTTCGCTGCCCGACAGCCAAGACTTAAGTACAATTGTCAAAATGCAAGAATACAGCCTGAATACTCCGATCGTGGTACTGACAGCGCACAACGACGAACAACTCGCCGTGCAGTCAATTCAAGCAGGCGCTCAGGATTATCTAGTCAAGCGAAAAATCGACAGCGAAGTGTTAATGCGATCGCTCCGCTACGCAGTCGAGCGGCAGCACAATCAGCAAGCTTTGCAAAAAAGTGAACAAAAATATCGCTCGGTAGTCGAGAATTCCCTAGTCGGAATTGCTATCATTGCTCCTCCAAATCTGCCCTCCGAACCCGAAAAATGCCAGTGGTTGGAAGTTAACGATGCTTTGTGCAATTTGCTCGGATATGAACGCCAAGAACTTTTGCACGGAAATTGGGAGAGGTGGGGCATTCCTGAAGACTCACTAGCCAGTTTAGAGCAGTTAAATAAAATTTTGGTAGGGGAAAGCGAAGGCTATGTTTTAGACAAAAGGTGGCGCAAAAAAGACGGTAAAATAGTTTATACTCGGGTTTCTATGCGCTGTATTCGCGGGCGTGATGGCTCGATCGACCGGATGGTTAAAGTAATTTTGGACGTGAGCGATCGCTACCGCTACGAAGCTGATTTAAAAGCATCAGAAGAGTTTTTGAATCACACGATTAATGCTACTCCTGACCCGATTTTTGTCAAGGACGAGCAACATAGGTGGGTTGTCTTAAACGATGCTTTTTGCGAATTGATGGAAAAAGGGCGTTCGGAACTGATAGGTATGTCGGGATACGGTTTTTTGCCCGCGGCACAAGCTGATTTGTTTCGAGAGCAAGATGAGCAAGTATTTGCCAAAAGCATTCCTCAGGAAACGGAAGAGATTTTTACAGATTCTTCGGCAAGAAAACGGATTATATCTACTAAAAAAAGTATTTTCAACAAAGCCGACGGCACTAGAATGTTGGTCGGAACAATGCGAGATGTAACCGAGTACAAGCGCCAGCAAATGGCGTTGCAGGAAAGCGAAGCTCGATTTCAAATCATGACGGATAATGTGCCGGGAATGATTTATCAATACCGACTTAGTGTAGATGGTCAAACATCTTTTACTTATGTTTCTTCTGGCAGTTGGCAACTCTACAATTTACACCCAAAAGAAATAGAAGAAGATGCTGGCTTGGCTTTTGCAACTGTTCACCCCGACGACATCTCAGACTTGCAGCGATCGATCGCAACTTCAGCGACGACTCAGCAGGCGTGGCAACATCTGTGGCGGCAAGTTATGCCAGAGCGAGTCAAATGGCTGCAAGGCGCCGCTAAACCCTCGAAGCAAGCCAACGGCGATATAGTTTGGGATGGTTTGGTGATGGATGTCACTGAATTAAAACAAACTCAGCAAGAGCGCGATCGCTTTTTTAATATTTCCCTAGATTTACTTTGCATTGCAGGTTTTGACGGCTATTTCAAACGCTTGAACCCCGCTTGGTCAAATTTATTAGGTTACAGCCGAGCCCAACTTATGGCCAAACCTTTTCTATATTTTTTGCATCCCGAAGACGGAGCAATAACTCTAGCTAGATTAGAAGAACTTAAAAATGGCAACCCAGTTATTAACTTAGAAAACCGCTATCTTTGCCAAGATGGTACTTATAAATGGCTGTCGTGGACGGTATCACCATTTGCCGAAGAAGGTTTGATTTATGCAGTTGCCCGCGACATTACATCGAGCAAGCAAGCAGAAGCTGAATTACGCAAGAGCGAAGCCACTAACCGCGCTCTCTTAAACGCGATACCTGACATGATTTTTCGCTGTCGCGCTGACGGCACTTTTGTATACTTTAAACCCGCAAAAGACCTCGACACGCTGGTACCGGACAATATATTTATTGGCAAAAAAGCACAGGACATACTGCCTGCTGCTTTTGCTGAAAAAATTTGGTCTGGCAATCAAAAGGCGATCGATACTGGCGAGATTCAAGTAGTCGAATATCAACTCCCAGTTAAAGATGCACTGTGCGATTTTGAAGCGAGATTTGTCTTCAGCACGGATGACGAAATTATTGCGATCGTCCGCGACATCACTAACCGCAAACGTTTCGAGTCAAAACTCCAGCTACAAGCCGCAGCCATGGCAGCGGCTTCCGAAGGTATTGGTATTGTCAATCCCAGCGGAGAGGTGATTTATGCCAACGCAGCTAAGCTCAAAATCTACGGTTACAGTTCTCTAGAAGAAATGTTGGGCAAAAGTTGGAAAATATTTTATGAAGGTTCAGAACTTCAAAGGATCGAGCGGGAAATTATGCCTGTTTTAGCCCGCCAAGGTTATTGCAGCACTGAGGCATTAGGCTGCCGCCGAGACGGCTCAAAATTCCCTCAAGAAGTGTCGCTGACAATGCTGCCGGATGGCGAAATAATTTGCCTTGTTCGCGATATTGCTGCGAAAAAGAAAGCCGAAGCAGAGTTGCAAGATAGCAAGCGCTTCGGCGATCGCATTGCTGAGGCAAGTCCTAATATTTTGTATGTTGACGACTTGATAGAACAAAAAAATATCTATGCAAATGCTTCTATTTACCAGATTATTGGCTATACAGTTGAGGAAATTCAGGCAATGGGGCCGTGGATGATGTCAACTTTAATGCACCCGGAAGATGCGCTCAAAATGCCTGATTATTTACAGCAAGTCGCCACGGGTATAGAAGGGGATATCTTTGAAATTGAATACCGCGTCCGGCACAGGGATGGTTCTTGGCGCTGGATTGTCAGCCGAGATACTGTGTTTGCCAAAACCGCAGACGGCAAGTTAAAACAAATTCTCGGCACGGGAACTGATATTACTGAAAGCAAGCAAGCAGAAGATGAAATTAAGCTGTTGTTGGCCGCAAGTCAAGCAATTAGTCAGTCGGCAGATTTTCACAGCGCCCTCCCTGAAATCCTGCGGTTGCTGTGCAATGCGATCGGCTGGAATTTTGGGGAAGCTTGGATACCTGCTGCTAACGGTACTGTTTTGGAACACAGCAAAACTTGGTACGCTAGCGATCGCGATTTAGATAGCTTTGGCCGCAAAAGTAACAAAATTCGACTCGCTCCTGGCTTGGGAGTGCCGGGACGGATTTGGTCAACCCGAAAGATAGAATGGGTTGAAGATGTTTGTGAAGTCAATAACTCATTTTTTGCCCGATCGCAAATCGCGGCAGCAGTCGGATTGAAAGCTTGTTTTGGAGTGCCAATCCGCGCTAATTCTCAGGTGCTGGCAGTTTTACTATTCTGCAAGCGCGAGCGATCGATTATGGAGCCGCGTATAGTAGAATTGGTCAAGGCGGTAGCGACTCAGTTGGGTTCTCACATTCAACGCAAACAAGCTGAAGAAGAATTGCGCCAAAGTGAAGAACGCTGGCAGTTAGTTCTTAAAGGCAATCAAGACGGAATTTGGGATCTGAATCTTCAAACAAATGAAGCTTTTAGATCGGCCCGCTGGCAAGAAATTATCGGTTACGCAGAGGGTGAAATCGACCGCAGCAACAGTGAATGGATCGATCGCATTCATCCAGACGATCGCGATCGAGTGCAAGCCACAATCCAAGATTATCTCGATCGCCAAGCCCCCAATTACGCAGCCGAATACCGCTTGCAGTGCAAAGACGGCAGCTACAAGTGGGTGCTCGCCCGCGCTCAAGCAGTCTGGGATGAAGCCGGAAACCCGCTGCGGATGGTGGGTTCGATGACGGATATCAGCGATCGCAAAGCAGCAGAATTAGCTTTGCTGCGGGTCACTCAAGCCGTGGAAAGTACCAGCGATGCGATCGCGATCGCTGACTTGAAAGGGCGGTCTATTTACCACAATCAAGCCTTTATTCAGCGTTACGGCTACACGGTGGAAGAACTCAACGAACTCAGGGATAGTGCCGCCCTTTACGTCCGACCTAAAACTTACAAACACATCTACAAAAACATTCGCAAAGGTCGCTCTTGGTGCGGTGAGGTTGCGCTGCGTACTAAGAGCGCCGAAGCTGTTACTGCTCTGGTGCGAGCCGACACCATTAAAGATAAAAATAGCCATTCGATCGGCTTGATTGCAGTAATTACTGATATTACAAAACGCAAAGAATCGGAAGCACTTTTGCGCCATCAATTAAAGCGGGAACAGTTGGCATTAGTCATGCTAGAACGCATTCGCTCTTCTCTGAATCTCGAAGAAATTCTCACTAATGCAGTCAAAGAAGTACGACAGTTTTTGCAAGTAGACCGGACAGTTATTTACCAATTCAAACCGGATTGGAGCGGGTTTATCGCAGTCGAGTCGGTTGATAATAATTCCCGTTCAATTATTGGAATGGAAATTTACGATCCTTGTTTTGGGGAAGCCTACGTTCCTCTTTATCAAGATGGCAGAATTAGAGCCACAGAAGATGTTTACAATGCTGGTATCGCCGACTGTTACTTGAGTTTGTTGGCTCAGCTCGAAGTCAGAGCGAGTCTGGTAGTGCCGATTTTGCAAGGCGAAAAATTGTGGGGGCTGTTAATTGCCCACCACTGCACGGCTGCGCGTCCCTGGCAAAAAATTGAGGCAGATTGCTTGAAACAATTGGGGGTGCAGTTGGCGATCGCCATTCAGCAATCGACGCTGTTTGAACAAGCACAAACCGAAATCTCTGAACGCAAACTAGCAGAAGCTGCCCTGCAATCAGCCGTATTAGCTGCCGAATCGGCTAGCCGCGCTAAAAGCGACTTTCTCGCCAACATGAGCCACGAGTTGCGGACGCCTTTGAACGGTATTATGGGATACATTCAACTGCTGAAATCCGATCGCAATTTAACACCCGAACAACAGGAGAGCTTGCACAGCGCTCACCAGTGCTGCAACCACTTACTGACGCTCATTAACGACGTTTTAGACCTAGCAAAAATTGAAGCTAGTAAAATGGAACTGTCTGTCACAGAAGTGGATTTACCGAGTTTGGTAAAAGGTACTGTTGATTTGTTTCAAATGCGATCGGATCAAAAAGGGATTCGGTTTAATTACGAGGCGCTATCTGAGATCCCAAGCTGCGTGTTGGTTGATGAAAAAAGGCTGCGACAAGTTTTGATGAATTTGGTGGGTAATGCGGTTAAGTTTACTAAGAGCGGCGCCGTGACATTTAAAGTCGGTTATGTCGAGAATTTTGCTAAAAATTTAACTGCAACAAACTCGATAAATTCCAGTTTGACGCCCCCGGTGGCTGACAGGAGGATAAATTTGAGGCTGAATCCACCAGCGGAACATCAGCCGATCGCCCCAGCAGCAACAGCCGACTCCACAGCCCCAAATCAACAGCAATTACCAATTGCTAAAATTCGCTTTCAAGTCGAAGATACCGGTATTGGCATCGGAGACAATAAATTAGAAGAAATATTTTTGCCTTTTCATCAAGTGGGCGATCGTCACAATTTCGTCGAAGGTACCGGACTGGGACTTTCCATCAGCCAAAAATTAGTCACCATGATGGGGAGCCAAATTCGGGTGCAAAGTACCCCCGGCCAAGGCAGCACATTTTGGTTGGATCTAGACTTACCCGCAGTCGCCCAGTCTTCCGAAATCCGCTCCGCACCTGAAAAACGCCGGCTTGTCGGTTTTAGCGGCGGCCAGCGCAAAGTGCTGATCGTGGACGATCACGAAGTAAATCGCGCTATGCTGCACAGGCTGCTTTCTCGTTTGGGCTTTGAAATTGCACAAGCCACCGACGGCGAAGACTGCTTGCACAAAGCACAGGAATTTGTACCGGATCTAATTTTAATGGATTTGCTGATGCCCGTAATGGACGGTTGGGAAGCTACCCGGCGGCTGCGACAGTTGCCGAAATTAAAAGATGCGGTTATCCTTGCTTTGTCCGCTAGTGTTTACGAGACTACCAAGCAAGAGAGCATACTTGCAGGTTGTGATGATTTTCTTACTAAGCCGATTCAAACTAACGAGCTTTTAGAATTATTGCGCCTGCATTTGAGACTAGAATGGATTTACGAAGACCCAGCGGAAACCAAAAAACGAAAACCTCAAACTCCCAAAGCATCATCCGACATTG
Organism: Microcoleus sp. bin38.metabat.b11b12b14.051; assembly: GCF_013299165.1. Classification (NCBI taxonomy): domain Bacteria; kingdom Bacillati; phylum Cyanobacteriota; class Cyanophyceae; order Oscillatoriales; family Microcoleaceae; genus Microcoleus; species Microcoleus sp. bin38.metabat.b11b12b14.051. Next base: position 199,776 of record NZ_JAAFKD010000006.1, on the reverse strand, counting down.
CTGCTGCTGACTCAACGATGGTATCTCCTGCCTCAGAGTCGGTCTTAGCGCTGTTAAGACTCGCTGCAATGGGCGATATAGAAGCTATTCTGGAGGAAACAGCTAAACTCGAACATTCTGACCCCACATTAGTGCCTTTCGTCCATCACTTGCGCCAACTTGCTAAAACATTTCAGCTCAAGCAAATTCGAGATTTTTTGAAGCAACACTTGTCCTAAAATTAACGGTAGCTAACACAAAACTTAAAATCAATTAAATCTCGCGCCCAAATTCTCATTGTCGATAACTCAATGCGCTTGGGTTAAACCGGATACCCCCGCCGTTCGATCCCTGCTCCCCTTTCAAAAACGAGGACAGGATCCTGCTCTTGCGTCCCCGCTTTTGATGCAGAGTAAGGGGTATGTGAGGCGGATATCCGGGAAACAAACACTGTTAAGTCAACAGTATTGCCCTACAACCGCGGTGGCAAATAGAAGCATCTACGAAGCAATCAGGTTTCGAGAACCCCCGCAAATCGCCCGAATGCGATTTCAATTCACAACCGACAGCTCACAACTAAATTTTTTTAATGTTTCCCTTGAATATGAACGATAAAAATTCCGAAAGAAGCATCATACTAATTGTTGATGACAACCAAACCAATCTCGACGTACTTTTCGAGCTGTTAAGAAATTACGGCTTTAAAGTATTAGTCGCTCTCGACGGCGAAAGTGCGATCGAGCAAATTGAATACATCCATCCAGACTTGATACTTTTGGACATCATGATGCCAGGAATTGACGGTTTTGAAACTTGCCTGCGTTTGAAAGCAAACCCGTCAACCCGAGACATTCCGATCGTATTCATGAGCGCTCTTTCCGAGACGCTGGATAAAGTAAAAGGCTTTCAGACAGGAGCCGTTGACTACATCACTAAGCCATTCCAGCACGAAGAAGTGTTGAGCCGCATTCAAACTCACCTGACAATCCGCACGTTGCAAAAAAAACTCGAAGAAAAAAACCTGGAACTTGCCCACCTCAACCACAACCTGGAAAGACTTGTCGAACAAAAAACCAAGCAATTGATCGACCAGGAAAAAACAGCCATCATCGGACGTTTGACCCAGGGAATGGTTCACAACCTCAAAAGTCCGCTGCAAGTGATTCAGACTAGCGTCGATTTGATTGAAACACAAGCCACAAAAATTCAAGAAGAATCGCTGTTTAATTATACTAAATATATTTCTCAAGCAGTCACAAAAATCAATCAGATCATGGATACTCTGATGATGAAAAGCAGAAAAGAGCAAAACCAAGATTTGCAGGCTGTGAATATCAACGATTTAGTACAGCGCGAAATTCAGTTATTGGAAGGCAATCTTTATTTTAGAAACAAAATTAGAAAAAAATATTTTTATGATGAGCAAATTGAGAGCATTCCCTTAATTTATTCCTATATTTCTCAAGTATTTTATAATTTAATCAATAATGCAATGGATGCGATGTGGGAAAGAAAAAGCCGGGAACTAACTATCGTAACTCGGCAAGACGAATCGAGCATATACATGGATATTGCAGATACGGGCTGCGGCATAGCACCTGAAAATTTCTCAAAACTTTTTGACCCTTTTTACACCTCAAAGCCACCTAAAGGCGAGGAAAAAATCGAAGGTGAACCGACAGGAACAGGCCTCGGACTTTATACTTGCATTGAACTTTTAAAACCTTTTGACGGCGAAATTGCCATTAGCAGCAATGTCGGACAAGGTAGTGTATTTACAGTTGTGCTTCCCAAACAGCAGAAAAGTCGATCGGCTTAACTGAGTAAAATCATGTCGGGTTGTACAACTATAATTAAGTTCATAATTAGGTTTGTAGTGAGGACTTTAGTCCTTCTTTATCTCAAAGCAAGGACTAAAGTCCTCACTACAAACTGGCGTTAATTCTCAGTAATTCAACGGATACAATCTCCTGTTCCGTAAATTCACTGTAATTTCCCTAGGTTCGCAGTCAGGACTTTAGTCATTCTCGATCCGCGCTGTTTTGCCTTGCCCCTTGCTATTTTTCTGCCAAATGTTGTAGATTTAAAACAGAGTTGATTTGTAATATCGGTAAGAGTGTCATAATTTTGGGCCAGTAGGTTTGGGGCGAGGCCGGCAACTTACCACCAACAACTCAATTCTACAAATAAATCTGGAGGCTCTGCAAGTATCCAGCGCACTCCTTCGCCTGCGTTTCAAGTTCGCCCAAAATCAGCTAGATAGCTGTATCGGCTGCTGAATTTTTTTATAATAAAAAACAACCAAATGACCTTTGTTTTTGAGTCAAGTTTAACGCCTAGTTGCTTGAAAATTATGTTAGTAGAAGACTGTGCGGAAGATGCAGAACTAATTCAAGCACTGCTCTCCGATAGCCGACTGGGAAAATCTATTGAGACGACTAATGTAGTTTGCCTCCGGGAAGCTAGAGAAATTTTAAGCTGCCAAATTTTTGATCTAATTTTATTAGACCTTTCACTTCCTGATAGCCCCAAAAATCATACTTTTTTCCGGCTGCAAGATTGCGGGATAAATATTCCGATCGTGATTCTGACAGTCGCCGACGAGGAAGAATTGGCTGTGGAGTTAATTGCGGCTGGCGCTCAAGATTATCTGGTGAAAACAGAGACAGACAGTCGGCTGCTGCTGCGGGCGATCGAGTGTGCGATCGCCCGCCACAAACGGCAAACCGAATGTCACAAAAGTCTAGAAAAATACCAGCAGGTTGTTGACAATATCCAAGAAGTTGTTTTTGAAACTAATATTGCGGGCGATTGGACTTTTCTCAATCCGGCTTGGACGAGAATTACTGGATTTACTGTTGAGGAAAGTTTAGGAACTTCCTGTTTGAGTTACATTCATGCTGACGACAAATACCAATATTTAAATTGCTCTAGGAATCTGAGGAAAAATCCAGCATTATCCTGCTGCTATCAAATTCGATATCTTACGAAACATGGCACAATTCGCTGGGTGGAAGTCCAGGAAGTTTTGAGGGTTGGCGCTAACAGCGAGGCACTGGGAACGACAGGAACTATTAACGATATTACGGAGAAAGTTTTAGCAGTTTCAGAACTAGAAGCTAGTAAAGTTTTTTTGAATTATACGATCGATGCAGTTGCTGACCCAATTTTTGTCAAGGACGAACAGCACCGCTGGATACTTTTAAATGATGCTTTTTGCAAGCTGATCGGCAAGCAGCGCGAGCAACTGCTGGGTAAGTCAGATTACGACTTTTTTTCAAAAGAAGAAGCTGAGATTTTTTGGCAAAATGACCAACAAGTGTTTGCGACGGGGCAAGAAAATGAGAGCGAGGAAGTATTTACGGACGCCAGCGCTGCCAAGCACATTTTGTCTACTAAAAAAACTGTGTTTGAAAATACTGACGGCAGTAAAAGTCTGGTGGGGATAATTCGAGATATTACTCAGGACAAGCGGAAACAGTTAGCTTTACAGGAAAGCGAAGCTAGAGTGGCACAACTTGCTGCCAATCTGCCGGGAATAATTTATCAATTTCGGCTCTCACTTGACGGTCAAATGTCTTTTCCTTACGTTTCTTCTGGGATTTGCGATTTATATGAATTGGCACCTGAAGATGTTCAGCAAAATCCCGAAATTATGTTCAATTTGCTTCATCGAGACGACCGCCAAAAATTCGAGGAATCTGTTGCTGTTTCGGCGGCAACTATGCAGCCGTGGCAGTATGAATGGCGCGCGATTGTGCCGTCGGGAAAACTTAAGTGGATGCGAGGGGTTTCGAGACCGGAACGAGTCGATCGTCCGACGCTAATAGGGCAGGAAGGGGATATTGTTTGGGAAGGCATAGTGCTGGATATTACTGATTTAAAACAGACTGAAGCAGCTTTGCGGGAGAGCGAAGCCAGATTTCGATCGCTAATTGAGAATATTCCCGGTGCTATCTGCCGCAGTCTGTACGATGCTGATTGGACGATGGTGTTTGTTAGCGATGAAATTGAGGCGATTAGCGGCTATCGGGCTGGGGATTTTCTGCACAACAATGGCTTGAGTTTTGCGAGCATTATTCATCAGGGCGATCGCGATCGGGTCGATCGACTCTGCCGAGCAGCGGTAGAGTCGAAACAGCCGTACTATCTAGAATACCGGATTGTACGGGCTGACGGAGCGGTGCGCTGGGTGTCGGAAAGAGGTCGGGCGACTTACAATCGAGAAGGGTTGGTTTTGTGGTTGGATGGAGCGATTTTTGATATTACCGATCGCAAAAACGCCGAAATGACTCTGTGCTTGATAACTCAAGCTGTAGACAGCGCTAGCGATGCGATCGCGATCGCAGATTTAGACGGCTATTCTATTTATCACAATCGAGCATTTATTCAGCGCTACGGCTATACAGTTGAAGAACTAAATAATGTCGGCGGCCCGGGAGTCATGTACGCCAAATCTCAAGAGTTGAGAAAGTTATTTAAGGTACTCAGGAAAGGTTTGTCATGGAGCGGTGAAATTGAAATCAAGGCTAAAAAGGGCGAAAAAAAAGAAGTTCTGTTGCGAGCTGACTGCATCAAAGATAGCGCCAGTCAACCCATAGGAATGATGGCAATTATCGCCGACTTCACAGAACTCAAGCGCGCCGAATCCGCATTAAAATTCAGTCAAGAGCGATTGCAGTTGGCAGTTTCAGCCAGCTCCTTGGGACTGTGGGATTGGAATATAGCTACTGGCGAAACTTATTTTGACGACCAGTGGAAATCAATGCTCGGTTACGCAGAAAATGAAATTGAAAACAACTTCCAAGCTTGGGAAAATTTACTGCATCCCGAAGACAAAATCAAGGCAAGAGAATCTTTGAATTTATATTTTGATGGTGACATCGAGATTTATGAATTTGAATTTCGGATGCTCAATAAATCCGGAAATTGGCAGTGGATTCTGGGGATGGGCAAGGTAGTGGAGCACGACGAGTGGGGTGCGCCGTTGCGGATGACAGGCACCCACAAAGATATCAGCGCCCGCGTGGGGGCCGAAGCCGAAAAAACGCAGTTGATCGCATCTTTGCAACAACTTACCCTGGAGTTGCAATACGCGCAAAAAATTGCCCGCATGGGGAATTGGGAATTTGATATTGAGACCGAAATTGTTAATTGGTCGGCCCAAGTGTTTCTAATTTACGGTAGAGAATTGAATCAACTGCCGACTATGGCAGAAATTTTAGAGCAAGTTCATGTCGATGACCGAGAAAGGGTTACAAGAGCTTTGCAAAAAGCCGTGAATGAAGGGATAGCTTTCGACATCGACTACCGCATCTATTTTTTACCAGCAGATATCCGGCACGTTAATTGTAAAGGTCAAGCTGTTAAAAACGAGTCGGGCAAAGTGGTGCGGCTGTTTGGTACGGAAATGGATATTACCGATCGCAAAAAAGCAGAAATTGCTTTGCAAGAAAGCGAACAGCGATTTCGAGCTGTATTTGAACAAGCGGCGATCGGCATTGTTAAAGTGTGGCCAGACGGTCACATTTTGAAGGCAAATCAAGGCTTTTGTAATATTGTCGGATACTCTGAATTGGAACTAAAAGCGCGAAATGTTTGGGATATTTCGCACCCGGAAGATGTAGGAGCAGATGTCGAGTCTAGCGAGCGACTGTTAGCTGGGGAAATTTTAAATTATTCAATTGAGAAACGCTTTATTCGCCAAGATGCTTCGTTTGTTTGGACTAATGTTGCTGTATCTTTGGTGCGGGATGGGTTTGGGGAACCGAGCTACTTAATTGGTGTGATTGAAGATATTAGCGATCGCAAACTTGCCGAGGCGATATTGCGCCAGCAATTAAAGCGAGAACGGCTGGTGGTAGGGATGCTGGAACGCATTCGCTCTACTCTCAATTTAGAAGAAATCTTGACAAAAACTGTTGCTGAAGTACGGCATTTCTTGCAAACCGATCGGACAGTTATTTATCGTTTTAATCTTGATAGGAGCGGTTTTGTAGCTGTTGAGTCTGTGGATGATAATTGGCTGTCGCTTCAGGGAATGAGTATTAACGATACCTGTTTTGAAGACGGCTATGCTTCTAGTTACCAACAAGGTCGTACTGTAGCTATTGATGATATTTTTAAAGCTGGTCTTTCCGAGTGCTACATTAATTTATTAAGTCAATTTCAGGTGCGAGCGAATTTGGTGGTGCCGATTTTGCAAGGCGAGAAGTTGTGGGGGCTGTTGATTGCTCATGAGTGCGTGGGGCGCCGCCGCTGGCTGGAAATTGAGGTGGAGTGTCTCAAACAAATTAGCGTGCAATTAGCGATCGCGATCCAGCAATCGACGCTGCTCGATCAAGCAGAAACTGAAATTGCCGATCGCAAACAAGCCGAGTCAGCGTTGCAGGAATCGGAAGCGCGAGAACGTTCAAAAGCGCTAGAGTTGGAAGCAGCGATTAACAAACTCAGAACTACTCAAGCTCACCTCGTTCAAAATGAAAAAATGGTAAGTTTAGGTCAGTTAGTTGCTGGTGTTGCTCACGAAATTAATAACCCAGTCAGCTTTATTCACGGAAATCTCAGTCCGGCTCGCCGTTACACTTTAGATTTGTTGGAATTGATTAAAGTTTACCAACATTACTGTCCTGATGCTCCGCGTGAAGTTTTGGATAAAATTGATGAAATTGACTTGGATTATATTGCTGAGGATATGCCGAAATTGTTTAGTTCGATGCAGGTAGGAACCGAGCGAATTGTTGAGATTGTCAAATCATTGCGAAACTTTTCCCGGTTGGACGAGTCCGCTAGTAAGTCGGTGAACATTCACGAGGGAATTGACAGCACTTTGATGATTTTGCAAAATCGGTTGAAATCTCACAGCAGCCGTCCGGCGATTGAGATAGTTAAAGATTACCAGCTATTGTCGCACGTTGAATGTTTTCCGGGTGAGTTGAATCAGGTATTTATGAATATTTTGATTAATGCGATCGATGCTTTGGAGGAACGGGACAAGGGGCGGACGATCGAGGAGTGCGATCGGCATCCGAGTACGATCGCGATTCGGACTTATGAGGCTGCTGCGGGCTTCGTAAGGGTATCTATTGCGGACAACGGGTGGGGGATACCGGAGTCGGTGCGATCGAGGCTATTTGACCCGTTTTTCACGACTAAACCTGTGGGTAAGGGGACGGGCTTGGGATTGTCGATTTCTCACTCGATTGTAGTCGATCGCCACGGCGGCCGATTGAGCTGTGTTTCGACACTGGGAGAGGGAGCGGAGTTTGTGATTGAAATTCCAGTGCGATCGAATGTAACTGTTACAACTTCAAATGTGCGGTAATTGGTAATTGGTAATGGGTAATTGGCAACAAAATTGTCAACAATCTATCACCCCTAGGGTGTAGGGTACGCACCAGATTAAACCCAGTGATTTTCATCTCTTTTCATCGCCACCTTACCTACTCAACGCGCACCCGACATTGAGCCGCCAACAAGTCTGCTCGCGCTTGTACAGGTCTATCTATTATGCGCGCAATGCCCGCCCTATGTTGATTGTGCGTGAATTTAGTGGCGTTTGCAAAAATCAATCTCAGCTTGATATATTAGTCTGGAAAAGCTGAAATTTTTTGATATTGAATTGCGGCGCAATATAATATCAAAAATAGCAACTATCAACTTACCATTTGTAAAGTTATGACCGATTCTACAGGTGAAACTCAACTGCCAAAACAAGCGCCGATCGCCGCTTTCTCGGGTGCGAGCGAAAATTGCTGGCGCGACTGGGCAGATCGCGTCCCAGTCATGCTGTGGATAGCAGATGCAGAGAGCGGTTGCAATTACTTTAATTTGCAGTGGACAGAATTTACTGGGCTGAGTGAAGCCGAAATTTGCGATCGGGGCTGGAGGACAAACATTCACCCTGACGATTTAGATTGTTGGGAGCAAATCTATCTGAATGCTTGGAATTTCAGCTCTAATTTTAAGCGAGAATATCGCCTGAAAAGAGCTGACGGCGAGTATCGGTGGATTGAGGAGACAGCAGTTGCTAAATTGACGCCTGCTGGAGAATTGGCAGGATTTATCGGCACGGCGACAGATATTAGCGATGCCGTGGCGGCAGCTACGCAACGCAAAAAAGCCGAAATCGCCCTGCAACAAGCACATAAAATTCTCGAAGCGAGTTTAAATCGGTTTGACTTAGCAGTCAGCGCTGCTTTTGACGGCATTTGGGATGCGCCAATTAATCCCGAAGACGCGTTAAATCCAGAAAATGCGGTGTATTGGTCGCCCCGATTCAAAGAATTGCTCGGTTATGAAAGCAGCGAGTTTGAAAATGTTTTAGGCGCCTGGATCTCGCGAGTTCATCCCGAAGATTTAGAGCGGGTATTTGCAGCAATATCAGGTCATTTAGAACAAAAGATTCCGTTCAAAGATATAGAATATCGGATGCAAAAAAAAAGCGGCGAATACATTTGGTTGGCCGTTCGCGGACAAGCACTTTGGGACGAAAATGGCAGGCCGCTGAGATTTGCTGGTTCAATTCGAGACGTTAGCGATCGCAAAAAAGTACAAGAACAACTCCGCGCTCAAGAACAATTTTTGCGTAGTATTTATGACGGTATTGACCAAATAATTTTTGCTGTGGATGTCGGTACTGACGGCGAATTTCAGTATGCCGGTTTCAACCCTCTCGGCCAGCTAGTTCTGGGGCTACCAGACGAGAGCGAGTGGTACGGCAAAACTCCCGAAGCCGTATTTGGCGACGAACTCGGAGCCGTAATGCGGGAAAGTTATATCAATTGCGTGCGATCGCAAAATTCAGTTGTTTGGGAACGATGCCTGAAGTTCCAAGGAGCAGATACTTGGTGGCTAGTTACCCTGACGCCGCTGCCCGACGAAACAGGCAAAATTTATCGAATAATCTGCAATTCTAAAGAAATTACCGAGCGCAAACAAGCCGCAGATCAACTATTAGAATACCAGCGAAAATTAGAAGAAAGTCAAAGAATTGCTCATATCGGAAACTGGGAATTTGACATGGCTACGGGCGAGATTACTTTGTCAGATGAATTGAAACGAATTTTGGGTTTACAACCAGAACAACCAGCACCAAGTTATCCAGAATTTAGGCAGCAAATTCATCCCAATGATAGAGAAGGCTTTCAACAAACAATAGACGAAGCGATCGCACTCCGTCAACCCTACGAAATTGACCACCGCCTTTACCGTTCCGACGGACAACTGAGGTATGTGATTAGTTGGGGACAAGTCTTGGAAAACCAGGAAGGCGAAGTTGTAAAAATATTCGGAGCCTCCATCGATATTACCGATCGCAAACAAGCAGAATTAGCGCTACAAGTCAGCCAAAAACGCCTCCGCGCCGTTGTCAAAAATGCACCCATAGTTTTGGCTTGCATTGACCGTCGCGGTATATTTACACTTTCCGAAGGAAAAGCTTTAGAACCTTTAGGATTTAAGGCGGGGGAAGCCGTAGGCTTATCGGTTTACGAACTTTACAAAGATTTTCCGCAAATTATCGAAAATATTAACTTGGTTTTTGCAGGGGAGGAAAGAACCTGGCGTGCTGAATTAAACCGGGTCATTTACGAAACTCGCGGCACGCCAATATTAGATGAAAAAGGAGAAGTTGTAGGATTAATTGCTGTTTCCGTTGACATTACAGAAAGGGCGCGGGTGGAAGAAGCTTTGAGACAAAGCGAAGCAAAGCTGCGCTTAATTCTCGAAAATATGCCAGTAATGCTGAGCGCTGTAGATGCCGATCGCAATATCATCGTCTGGAACCGAGAATGCGAGCAGGTACTGGGTTACAGCGCCCCAGAACTTGTCGGCAACCTGCAAGCAATACAAGTCCTCGTCCCCGATCTTAACTACCGTCAAAAAATCTTTAGAAAAGTTGTCGAATTCGGTCACAATTTTCGAGATTTAGAAGTAGAAATGATCGCGGATGACGGCAGCGTCAAAACAATTGCTTGGTCTAATGTTTCTGCTGATTTTTCCGTTCCCGGCTGGGATTTTTGGGGAATCGGTGTCGATGTTACGGAGCGAACAGCAGCAGAATTGGCGCTGCGAACATCGGAAGCGCAACTGAGAGAACAAGCAGCGCAATTAGAAATAGCTTATCACGCCCTCGAAAATACGCAAGCACAGCTCGTGCAAAGTGAAAAAATGTCTTCTTTGGGTCAATTAGTTGCGGGAGTTGCTCACGAGATTAACAATCCTGTCAGCTTTATTTTTGGCAATATCAGCTATGCCAAAGATTACACAACTGATTTGTTAAGAATCCTCGAACTTTACCGAACAGCGTACCCTGAACCTAGCTCGGAAATTCAGGCTGAACTTGAGGAAATTGATTTAGATTTTATTCAAGAAGATTTGCCGAACCTGCTGGAGTCTATGGCTGTAGGAGCGCATCGCATTCAGGAGATTGTCAAGTCTTTGCGGACTTTTTCACGGCTGGACGAAGCAGCTTTTAAACAAGTTAATTTGCACGAAGGAATTGACAGCACTTTGATGATTGTAGCTCACCGTTTGAAACCGCACGGAGATAAACCAGGTATTGCCATAATTAAAGAGTACGGCAATTTACCCCCCATTGAATGTTACTCTGGTCAATTGAATCAGGTGTTTATGAATTTGTTAATTAATGCGATCGATGCTATGGAAGAAAAAGCAAAAAATTATCAATCTGCCGGGGATAGTTCGTCAATTTCTACAATTAATATTCGCACGGAAGTTGTGGCTGGGGAACGAGTGAAAATTAGCATCGCCGACAGCGGTACTGGCATTCCCGAGTCAGTGCAGCAGCGGCTGTTCGACCCGTTTTTTACTACAAAACCCGTCGGCAAAGGCACGGGATTGGGATTGGCTATTAGTTACGAAATTGTAGTTAAAAAACACCAAGGAACATTGCGGTGCAATTCAGAATTAGGAAGCGGTACGGAGTTTGCGATCGAAATCCCGATCCGCCAATTGCCAGCAGAATAAAATTTGTGATTGATAAGGTTCGTAGTGAGGACTTTAGTCCGCATAAATCAGAGGATTTGCATTCCTAACTACAAACCTAAAGCGGAGGACTTTAGTCCGCATAAATCAGAGGATTTGCATTCCTCACTACAAACCTAAAGCGGTTAAAGGGCAAGATTCCGACTGGCTGCTGGCGTGACAAATGCGATTTTTGCCAGCGCTTTTGGCTTGATAAAGGGCGCTGTCAGCGCTGCTAATTAGGGTGTCGGGAGATGCTTCGGCAGCAGGAATCACCGTCGCAATGCCGCAACTGAGGGTAACGTAGGGGCCGATCGACGATCGCGCGTGGGGCAGTTTCAAGTCGGCGATGGTGTCGCAAATTTTCCGGGCGACAACGTTGGCGCCAGCAGCGCTGGTGTTGGGCAGCACTACAGCAAATTCTTCGCCACCGTAGCGGGCAGGCAAATCCCCAGCCCGCTTGGCACAACTGGCGATCGCCCCGGCAACTTGACGCAAACAATCATCCCCGCCGAGGTGCCCGTAAAAGTCGTTGTAAAGTTTAAAAAAGTCGATGTCAAACATAATTAAAGACAGCGGCATTTCCTCTCTTGCCAACCTGCGCCACTCTAACATCAAAACGCGATCGAACTGGCGGCGGTTGGCAATCCCCGTCAGTCCGTCAGTAGTTGCCAGTTGCTGCAATTTTTGATTGGCTATTGCTAGCTGGCGGTAAAGTTGAGATTGTTCGATCGCGATCGCCACTTGATTCGCCAAGTGCTGTAAAAAATCTATTTCCCACTCCTGCCATTCCCTGACACCGCTGCAATTATATGCCGTCAGCATTCCCCACAAAATATTGCCATTTTTACCCGCAGCATCCGGCGCACTTGAACTCTGCACCTGCGGTTTACCAACAGCCGGCAGCAAGATATAATTTTCCGCTGTATCTTCTATTTTTTCTGATTCCCAAACAGTTTCTTCTAGTCTTTGGTTTGCCGTTTCCCAGTCGCCAGACTGCCAAATTGGCACGCTTAAAACCGCTGCAATTTCACAATCTACCAGCAACTCTTTGCAACTGTCAGCCAACGGGGCTGCGCTGATATCTGCTATTGCTTGTACTGACTGAGATTCCACCAAAAAAAAGCATGACACTGCCAAAGCAGCATTAATATTTTGGTTTTCAATATAACCGTCTGGCAAACCGTCACCTGCGACGATCGCACCTTTTTGCTGTTCCCCATCCAGTGGAGACGCCCAATCCTGACAGCGATAAACTAAAACGCGATCGGTTTTGAGGAATTGGCGCACTTCGGCGACGGTATTCTGGAGAATGCTGGTGGCATCTATGGACGATCGAATGTGTTCGATCATTTGTCCCAACAGCCGCTCTCGCAGAGCCTGCTGCCGCAATTGTTCTTCGATGCGCTGGCGCTCGATCGCGTAATGGATAGCGCGCACCAGCAGAGTTCTGTGAAATCTGCCTTTTACCAAACAATCTTGAGCGCCCGATCGCAATACCGACAGCGCCGTATTTTCATCATTAATATCCGTCAGCACCACCACCGGCACCGTGGGCGATCGGGCTTTCAAAATTGCCAGAGCCTCACTTCCCCCCAAGCTGTCTGCAACTGACAAATCTAACAGTACCGCATCAAAATTTTCTGCTTCCAGACACGCGAGTCCTATCTCTAGGCACTTAACAGTTTGGAGGCGAAACAGAGAGTCGCTGAATGACCCTAAAAGGTCTTCGATCAGCGTCGCATCTGCGAGGTCATCCTCAACCAACAAAATTTTCAGAGATTGGTTACGTGTTAACACAACTATAGCGCAATACCCTTGGGATAAGACAGTCTGGAATTCAAAACGAGAGGCAACAAAAGATAAAGATATTATTAATTCGCATTGGTTCGCCCTCACAAAAAAGCCTCTAACCAACCCTATTGAACAATAGCGTTCCGAGCGAGTTGAATCAAACTTTTTAGTTGAAAAACCGATACTTGCGAGCCGAGCGATATGTCCTCTCTCAAATTCACCCTACACTCTGTCCTCTCGCTCTCGCCCTCCATTCAAGCTTACAGCTCCGGGGACGGGAGCGAAACGATTTCAAACCAATAGTGACATAAAGTCTTCATTACTTCAACCAATCCCTCAAAAGTGACTGGTTTGGATATAAAAGAATTTGCTCCCAATCTGTAGCACAGCGAGATATCTCCGCTGCTGTGCGACGTGGTTAAAATCACCACCGGAATTTGTTGCAGATCGGGGTCATATCTGATCGCGCTTAGTGCTTCTCGCCCGTCAAGCCTCGGCATATTCAGATCCAAAAGTATGAGGTCTGGCCGATGCCAGTTGCTGCTTGCAGCATATTGACCGCGACGGTACAAATAGTCTAGCACCTGTTCTCCATTTTCCACAAATTCGCTTCTAACTGAATATCGAACTTCTCGCAGTGATTCCGCCACCAAAAAGCGCGTGTCCTCGTCATCGTTGGCGATTAAAATAGTAAACTTTTTCTGTTTATAATTCACGGCTTTGTCTCACTACCAAAGGATTTTGTGAGGTGGCGGGACTTGGAGGGGTGTCCGATCGCCTGCAAAGCATCTGTTGCCATAGGGCGGCACATCTGGCCGCGCTGAATTTGTGTTGCAGCAATTTGCGATTGTGCATCATTTGCTGGTATTTGCTAATCATGCTAGTTTCACTTGACAGTCTATCTGAGAACCAGCTTGCTGCAAACACATCACAACTACTTGTGGGAAAACTACTAGAGAAAGTGCTGCATACCAAAGCCAGATGCTCTGGATGCAGTTGAAACAAACTGAAAAATTTGGCACGCACCACAGATTCTTAAGTTGTAAAAGGAGCGAGCTAATATATCGATCGTGATGGATTTTTAGCTCACTGTCATCAGTGAATATGCTACAGTTTTTGAGGATTTGTGTAAAGAAACGATAAATATATTTATAGTTAAAGTAAATCACTGATGACTGCTCCGACCAACTGCTGAGTTTACTCGGGAACCGGAAGAGAAAAATAAAAAATCGAGCCTCTACCAGGTTCTGATTCTATCCAAAGGCGGCCGCCGTGGCGATCGACAATCCTTTGACAAATCGCTAAGCCGATACCAGTGCCCGAATACTCTTTTTGAGTGTGCAAGCGCTGAAAAATCTGAAAAATTTGCCCGTGGTGCTGTTGGGCAATGCCAATACCGTTGTCCTGAACCGAAAACACCCAGTTATCCCCCTGACGCTGGGCGTGGGCCCGGACGAGTGGCGGCAGGCTACTGCGGTACTTAATGGCATTACCAATTAAATTTTGAAACAGTTGCAGCATTTGAAAACTGTCACCTGTTACCCTTGGCAAATCGCCCCTAGTAACAGAAGCTTGATTTTTAGCGATCGCCAACTGCAAATTAGCGCAAGCATCATCAAAAAGCTGATTGCAATCTATCAGATCGAAACGTTTCTGACTGCGACCTACCCGCGAATACTCCAGCAAATCATCAATCAGCCCCTGCATCCGCACGCAAGAATTAACAATATTGCCCAGAAATCTATTTCCTTCGGCATCAAGTTGGTTGTGATAGCGCCTTTCTAATAGTTGAGCGTAGCCGGCAATCGTGCCCAAAGGCGCCTGCAAATCGTGAGAAGCCACATAGGCAAACTGTTCTAGTTCGGCATTAGAGCGAGTTAATTCTTGAGAGTAGCGGGTTTGAGTTTCTAAACTCGCTTGCAGCAGTTCTTGTACCAGCTTGCGCTCGGAAATATCCTCGATCGCACAAATCAAATACTGCGCCGTCCCCTCAGCATCGCGCATTGCCGAAACCGTAACATTCGCCCAGCACACTTCCCGATCTTTGCACAGCAAACGCTTTTCCCGAGAAAAAGTTTCAATCTCTCCCGATAACAACAAGCGCACGTATTCTCTGTCAGCTTCCATATCATCCGGGTGAGTAATTACCTGCCAATCAAGCTGCAACAATTCCGATGCTGCATAGCGGACAATTTGACAAAAGCCGGGATTGACCCGCAAAAATCGACCGCAGAGCGCGGTTTTAGCGATGCCGACTGCCGTTTGCTCGAAGATCGCCCGGAACCGTTCTTCGCTTTCGCGCAGGGCAATTTCTCCTAATTTGCGATCGGTGATATTGCGAAATGTTACGGCCAGACCGTCATTTAATTTGACCGCGACAATATGCAGCCAAGCACTTGTAACTCGATCGTGTTGGTAATAAAATTCTTGGTCTAAAGTTTCTCCGGTCTCTACTACAGAAACGTACAAATCAAATAACCCATTGTTACGAACTTGAGGAATTTCTACCAACAAACGCTTGCCAACGAGCGCTTTAAATGCGTCACCTGAAATTTTTTCGGCAGCAGGGTTGACTAACAGCCATTGGAAATCTACAATATTTCCCTGACTGTTGCGGACAGCAGAATAAGCCACCACACCGTCTAAAGAACTATTTAAAATACTAGCCAGCAGCGATTGCGACTGTTGCAGTTGAGCGTTCTGCTCCTTTAATTGCTGTTGCAGTTTTTGCAAGCAGACTTGCTTGTCGATGCGCGCCAAAACTTCTTCTACTTGAAAAGGTTTAGCAATATAGTCTACCCCGCCCACTCGAAAAGCTTGTAATTTATCATTAATATTATCTAATACGCTTAAAAAAATCACCGGAATTTGTTCTGTTTGGGCCGTCGCTTTCAGCCTCTGACAAACTTCATAACCGTTCATTTGCGGCATTCTAATGTCTAGCAAAATTAAATCGGGGCAGTGAACTATTGCAGCATTCAACGCCAGTTGACCGCAAATAGCTCGGTAAACCTGATATCCCTCGGCTGTTAGCAGCTCGGACAAAAACCGCAGATTGCTGGGTTGGTCGTCAACCACCAATATTTTAATTTCCCTATTATCCATTTATTTTAAAATTAATTGAGTTAAAGCCAGAATCCTATCGAGTCGGTAATCTGCCAGCAAATCTTTTAAAGCATCAGCTAAAATTGGATTTGTTTCAGAAATGCGATCGACAATTTCAATTGCCAGCTCTTCATTAACATCATTAACTGCCTCGTAGAGTTCCTGCACCCAATATCGAGGCATCTCGGCCAGCAGCGACAGAAAAAATGAATCTGGTTTTTCCGCCACAAAATAACGCCGTAAAGCCCCCACCGGGACTCCCGGTAATTGTTCACAAATATAGCGCACTCCCAAATAACAAGCCATCTTATCAAACAGGATTTGTTCTTGAAAAGGTTTCCGCACAAAATCGTCGCAACCTGCGGCAATAATTTCGCCTTTTCTTTCCTCAAAAGTGCTAGCAGTCAGAGCAATAATTACAGTTCTGCCCTGAGTTGCTTTCTCCTTAACTCTAATTTGTCTGACAGCTTCCAAACCGTCCATTACTGGCATTCGCGTATCCAGCCAAATTAAATCAGGCTGCCAACTTTCCCACAGTTCAACAGCTTGGAGACCGTTTTCTGCTTCTAGGACTTCAAAACCAATTGGTTGCAGCATTTTTACTAGCAGCAGCCGATTTTCTTGGTTGTCGTCAACGGCTAAAATTCGATAAACCGGTTGCTCTGCTTCTAATCCAATTACCCGCTGCAATGTCGTGACTTTGATTTCAGACTCAATAGCGGGAAATGCCCGAATATTAAATTTAAAACTGCTCCCCTGATCTAAAACACTTTCCACCCCAATATTTCCGCCCATTATCTGCACGTATTTTCTAGTAATAGTCAAACCCAATCCCGTACCGTCAGCCGCTTTTTTTCCAGCTTCTGTTTGCACAAAAGCATCAAATAAATTGTCAATTTCTGCTGCTGCTATGCCAACTCCTGTGTCTTCAACTTCAAAAATAATTCCACATTCTTCAGGTGACCTTGAGTTAAGATTGATTGCTGATTCATGTTGCTGCTGGTTGCTTTCAAGGCTCGCACGCAACCAAATGCTGCCGCCTTCAGGAGTGAATTTTATGGCATTTGCCAGCAGGTTAATCAAGCAGACGCGCAGCTTTTTTTCGTCATTTTTTATATATTGGGGAACATTCGCCTGCACGAAAAATCTCAGTTGCAAATTTGTAATTTCAGCTTTGATTTGAAACATCTCTTCGAGAGTATCGAGCAGTTGATAAAGGTCAAAGCTGCGTTCGTCTAACCCAATTATCCCTGCTTCTATTTTCGACAAATCTAAAACATCGTTAATTAGTTCCAGCAAATGTTGACCGCTGCGGTTGATAATTCGGAGATTTTCGATATTTTCGTTGTTGAGCAAAGAGTCGCGGCTCATGACTTGGGTAAAACCGAGGATCGCGTTCAAGGGAGTCCGCAATTCGTGGCTCATGTTGGCAACAAATTGACTTTTTGCCAGCGATGCAGCGGCTGCGACTTCTTCGGCTTTTTTGCGTTCAATGATTTCTTTTTGCAATTGGGTATTGCGATCCATCAATTCTTTTTTCAGTCTTTGGATAGTCAGTTGGTGTTCGATTCTCGCTAAAACTTCTGCCACATGAAACGGTTTTGTGACATAATCTACTCCTCCAACTTGAAAGGCTGTTACTTTGTCCAATACTTCATCTAAAGCGCTGATGAAAATAACTGGAATTTCTGATGTTTTCGGATCTGCCTTGAGTTGCGTGCAAACTTCGTAGCCGTCCATTTCTGGCATTTTGATATCTAGTAAAATCAAATCTGGAGAACCCGATCGCGCGGCTCTGATTGCCATTTTGCCGTTAATTACGCCCCGGATTTTGTAACCCCGATCCGACAGTGTTGCTGATAAAACTTGCAAATTTTCGGGAGTGTCGTCAACAATTAATATGTTGCCCTTATTCTCTTCTGTTTGATTGCTGGTCATCACTAGCTGTTTTTTGTTAACTGGGAAATTGCAGAAATTGTGAAAAAACCTGTCAAATCGTCATTATAGCACTCGCTCCCAAATTAACTACTTTTATATTTACATAACTTAGGCATACCAACCCAAAAAGCCTAGTTAATCTACCCGCAGAGAGAGCCTTAACTAAGTATTTATAGCCTTTCTGAGATTTATGAAGAATTTGAGATTTTCTATTTTTCCATTTTTAAATTTGAGATTGGCTATAATGCAATACGGTTTACTTAAGACCGCCTTGGGGGTAGAGCGCTATGAAAAATCAACTCTGCGATTGCTTTCATAAAAGATCGCTTCGCTAACGTTCCTCGCAATGACAATCCTAAGTAAACCGTATTGAGCTATAATGGCTTCCTTCGGCTACGATCTTCGGACAAGTCGCGGGCGAGGGTAAGGATTGAGGAATTGTTAATTAATTAGTCAATAGGTCAGATTTTTGAGACTAAGCTGTCCTACATTTAAATTGTATGTCAAAAATCGCTTAAACACTCTTGTGGGATGGGCTTCTAGCCCGTCCCGAATATACAATTTAAATGCGCTACAGCTTAGGCGATAAGTGAATAAAAAACTATTGCTTCTTGAAATACTCCCCGGCCTAAAGGCACGGGGATTCTTCACGCTTCATCGACAGATGCTACCGAAGTAGTCTTCTTCCGTCTCGACGTGCATTTAGAGTCGTGGCGATTCCCCATCCCGACTTTATTTATGTTTTTTGCGGCATTCTGATCACGGTCGTGTGTGGCCCCGCAATTTATGCACTGCACTGACCGCACTTTTAAGTCTAGCTTGCCCCACTTGTATCCACATTCAGAGCACACTTGGCTAGTAGGTTCCCAGCGGCTAATTACAACAAATTCTCTGTCGTACTTGACGGACTTGACGGAGCAAAATACTCTAAACTGTCGCCAACCTTGAAGGCTAATTGCTCTAGAAAGTTTGCGGTTTTTCATCATTCCTGACACATTCAAGTCTTCTAAAATGATGGCTTGGTTTTCGCTTACCACCTTAGTTGATAGCTTGTGCAGAAAGTCTTTGCGCGTATCCGCAATCTTGTTATGCGTTTTTGCTATTTTAATTCGGGTTCTATGCCGACGTTTAGAATCTTTTTCTTGTCGGGCTAGTTTCCGTTGCAGCTTCCTGACTTTACGGTCAAGCTTCACATAGCTTGGACTTTCAGCTTTCGTGCCATCGCTCATGAAAGCAAAAGTCTTGATTCCCAAGTCAATCCCAATACTTTGGTTCTTAGCTTCAAGACTGACTGGTTCGACATCAACTACAAAACTCAAGAAATAGCGGTTGGCACAGTCTTTAACTACAGTTACAGAACTAGGTTCCGAAGGCAGACTCCTTGACCAGATTGGATTTACGTTTCCAATATGAGCTAAGTAGACTGTTTCTCTGTTGATGGAAAAACCGCCGCGAGTCAGCCTTGCTGATTGCTGGCTGGTCTTTTTCTTGAACCTAGGGCTACCTAGTTTTTTTCCTTTTCGCTTTCCCTTGAGAGAGTTGAAAAAGTTTTTGTAGGCAATCCCTAGGTCAGCAATTGACTGCTGCAATGGGATTGCTGAGACTTCGGACAACCAGTGTCGCTCTTCGGTCTTTTTTGCTTGGGTGATGAATAGTTTTTGCAAGTCCCCACTGCTAGGCAGCTTTAGCGAGTTTTTACACAACGCTAGCGCATCATTCCAAACTACCCGACAGCATCCAAACAATTGAGCTAGGCTTTGTTGTTGTTGAATTGTGGGGTAGAAGCGGGTAGAGTCGATGTGGGGTATTATCCCCAGCACCTCTCTGTTAGAACCGTGCGTACGCATTTCTGTGTACACGGCTCCCGATATTCTTAGGGAGTTACCCTTTTGCCCATGTGTAAATAGTCGTGACAGCTTTCATGGATTGCTAGAAGATTTTTAGGCTTCCAGTTATCATGATTTTTGTCTATGTGGTGAAGATGTACAGGTTCATCACTTATAAATTTCATTCCACAATGACCACATGAATGGTTTTGCTTTTTGAGAGCTTTAGAGGTTATACCATTGTATAACTTACTATTGCGTTCACTCCAGTAAGTTAAATCTCCGTCGTAGGGTGATTTTTCACCTTTGACCATGATGTGTTTGTTTTCGGAGTAAGGAATTGCTGGGAAAGCCTGTTTGACAAGTTTTAGACTTGATTCGCGGGTGTTCTTTGTTTCCTTATTAAATACCGTGTGCGCCCTGTGGTTTAGGAACCAAAGTGAAAACCTTGCTCCTGACATATCGCAGAACCTATGGTACTTTCTCCATCCTCTAACTATTGGTGCTAGCTTTTCGGCTTTTACCTTAGAACCATAGTTCGAGCAATTTACGATGTTCTTTACCTTCAAACGGAATTTTTTGTAGTTATCCACTGAGGGGTAACTTTTAAATCTTCCATCGCTTAGCACCTTGAAGTGCCAGCCGAGAAAGTCGAATCCATCTGTCGTAGCGGTTATCTTGGTTTTGTTTTCACTTATCTTCATTCCTCTTTCTGCTAGAAATTTGTCAATTCTTTCAAGTATCTCGTTTGCATCGTCTTGAGGTCGTAGCATTATAACCATATCGTCGGCGTACCGAACGGAAGGGCTATTAATGTGTCTCTCTGAGGTTCTGCTGGTAATCCTAGTTCCATTTACATGGAATCTGTGAATACTTTCAATTCCGTTTAAGGCGATGTTTGCTAGTAAAGGACTCACCACACCACCTTGAGGTGTTCCTTGTTCGGGAAACTCTGGATTGACTCCGGCTTTGAGACATCGGAATATTCCTTGTCTTATGCTCTTAGGAGCTATAAGTCTATCCATTATGGCGGTGTGATTTATCCTATCGAAGCATTTTTCGATATCGAGTTCTAAGACTCTTTTATCTATTCCATTTACATTTGAGTTTAGGTTTGAGAACAGGAATTGTTGGGCATCGTGTGCTGACCGTCCTGTTCTGAATCCATAGCTTCTTTTGTGGAAAGTTGCTTCATGTGCGGGTTCTAAAGCATATTTTGCTAGGCACTGCCAAACTCTATCCGCTATGGTGGGTATTTTGAGTTTTCGAGTTGTTCCGTCCTTTTTGGGGATTGGAATTTCTCTTAATCCTTGATCTTTCCAATTTCCTGCGTGGTCTTTTAGTAGGGTTTCTAATTGAAATCTTTCTAAAAAGTCGAGGGATTTTTTACCATCAATACCTGCCGTTCTTTTCCCCGCGTTTAGCTGAGTTACTTGTCGAATTGCTAAGAATCTAGCAGCTTTTGACTTCAGTATAAGCTTCTGCAAAAACTTCGCTTTCCGCTTGTCTCCTGCTCGAACTGCTTTGAATATTCTTCTTTGTAGGCGGAATAAATCTTTGCGGAATTTCTTCCAAGGTAGATTTTTCCAAGATTCACTGGTGTTGCCACCGTGTCTAATCATGCTCTGCTCCGTTGAATATTTTCTGAATACCTTGCAAAAATTACTTTGCATCCTACCCGACTTGAGAGAGTTCCGTATCTCATCTTACCTACATGGAAATCGACGTGTCCATGACTCTCAGGTCGTTTTTATTCGTTCCCTCAGATGATTGATTGTTCCGTTAGGTGTAGTCACTTCAACCATCAGACTCCCTAGATTCTTGCAGCTATTCAATTCATATGCTGCGGGATTAATCTCTGATGAAGTCAGGGTTTTACGTTATGCCCTGCTTAGATATAGGTTGCTTTTCTAGACTCGGTTTCACCGTAGGAACTTCCTATTAGCGCCAGTGTCAGCCCATAACAGCCGTCTGATTGCGCCCTGTTCCCAGCTTCACTCTCCAAGAATTGAGCTTGGTCGGTGTGGGCAGATCAGGAGTCACGCATGAATCTTGCGGGAAGGACTTGCACCTTCATCAATCTGAGAGTTCAGCACTTAACCAAGGGGTCAAGTTTTACTGGATTAGTTATTTGCGGACTGATTACCGGGATTTACTAATCAACGAATCGCACGAATTGGTATCTAGCTTTCACTTTCTAATATATAATTGGTCTGTTACTCGATCATATATTAGTTGGCTCAAAATGACAAATTTTTGCGAAAAGAAAGGCATAGTGTTACCGACTTAAAGATTCACTTGGTCTGCGTGACTAAGTACCGTAGGTCTGTACTCACTAGCGAAAGCCTTGCGGTGATTGAGACTTCGTTTAAGGATGTGGCTCAGAAGATGAATTTTCAGATCGAGAGAGTTTAACGGGGAGTCTGACCACATTCACGTTTTAATTGAATATCCGCCCAAGCTATCTATTTCTGCCATAGTGAATGCGCTTAAGGGCGTTTCTAGCAGGAAATACGGACAAGGGGGTTTCCCGAAGCCCTACGGGAAAGAGGCTTTATGGAGTCCAAGCTATTTTGCCACTTCTGTTGGAGGTGCATCGCTAGAAGTGCTCAAGCGCTATATCCAGAATCAAGAAAAGCCGTCTTGAAAGACGGGGCTTTTACCCAGTTCTTTGGTAAGTCCTGATTTCAATCATAATCCAGGATAAATCGATCGCCCGCAGGCGCATTTACCAACAGCCGATCGAGCTGAAGCATCAATCATCCCCTACCCGCCCGTCTCCCTACTCTCTCAAACATTTCTAAACTCTTCAATCAAATCAATAATCCGATCGCACCGAAAGTTATTCACCAAATCCGCGATCGCCCTGCGGAAACCAGCATCCACAGGAGAAATCGACAACAGCAGCCGAAAAATCTCCTCATTATCAACCGCATCCGCCGCAGCGTACAACTCATCCACCCATGGCGCCGGCATAGCTGCAAAAAATGAAGCATTCAGCATCAAAGGCAAAGGGGCCGTTTGGGCGATCGCAGAAACATCACCGTCCGTTACAGCATCAGAACTCAGTGAAGCTTCTCGATCGTAAACATAGCGTACTCCCAGATACTTAGCGATCTTTTCGAGAATCACTTGTTCCCGAAAAGGCTTGGCGACAAAATCATCGCACCCAGCAGACAAAATCACCGATCGCTCCTCATCAAAAGCACTCGCCGTCAGAGCAATAATCACCGTTGCTTGACCTTTCAAATGCGCTTTAATCCGTTTAGTAGCTTCATAGCCGTCCATCACCGGCATCCGCATATCCATCCAAATCAAATTAGGTTCCCAACTCGACCAAATTTCCAAAGCTTCAACGCCATTTTCGGCCTCTCGCACCACAAAACCGAGGGATGACAGCATTCTCACCAACAGCAAACGGCTTTCCAGGCGATCGTCCACAGCTAAAATGCGGTATTCCGGCTGTCCCGGCTCAATCCCCACAACGCGGCGAGCAGTTTGAGCTACCTGAATTTCCAGTGCATTAGGGAGCGAAACTTTCACATCAAATCTAAAAATGCTGCCGCTACCGACGCTGCTAGTCACAGTCATTTCTCCTCCCATCAACTGCACAAACTGTTTGCTGATCGGCAAACCTAAACCAGTTCCTTCTTGAGCTTTTCTCCCGATTTCTGTCTGAGCAAAAGGTTTAAACACATTGTCCATTTCTTCCGGCAAAATTCCCGCCCCCGTGTCTTCAACTTCAAAGAACAAGCAGCAAGTGTCGCTCAGCGAAATGTCGAGATTTTTTGTGTTTGCCAACAGCTCATGTTTTATTCTTAAATTTACACCGCCTTCCGCGGTAAATTTAATTGCATTTCCCACCACATTAATCAATACCTGACGTAACTTGCTTTCGTCTGTTTCTACATATTGAGGTACGTCGGGAGTGGCATCAAAAATTAACTGCAACCCTTTTTTTTCTGCTTGCAGCTTCAGCATATCTTCCGTATTCATCAGCATTTTGTGCAAGTCGAAGGTGCTGTTATTCAGTGTCACCAGCCCGACTTCAATTTTTGACATTTGCAGAATATTATTGATCAAATCGAGCAAATGTTCCCCGCTACGGCTAATGATTCCTAAATATTGCTGTTGGTCGCTACCCTGGGCGGCGTCGCGGGACAACAGTTGACTGAAACCCAAAATTGCGTTGAGGGGAGTTCGCAATTCGTGGCTCATGTTCGAGAGAAATTCGCTTTTAGCCCTGTTGGCTCTGTCGGCTTCTTCTTTAGCTTTTTGCAGGGCGATCTCTGCTTGTTTGCGCTCGGTAATATCGCTAGTTGTGCCGGTGGTGACGGTAATATTTCCGAATGCGTCCAAGCGCGCGATCGCCTTCGTGTTGACATCAATCTGTCGGCCGTCTTTTCCTAAGACGATACTTTCGTACTGAAGCACAGCATCTCCCGTCAGCAACCGCTGCTGAAGTTCCAGGTTGTGGTCTATTTGTGCTGGCGCCAAAAAGTCGCTAAAAGAACAGCCGATCATTTCTTCAGGTTCGTAACCGTAGATTTGTTTTACTGCTTGGTTGATAAAAGTAATGTGTCCCTCAGCATCGCAAGACCAGATAATATCTTGAGAAGTTTCCACTAAATGGCGGTATTTTTCTTCGCTCTCTGCTAAGCCTATTTCTGCCAGCTTGCGGGGCGTAATATCCATCAAAGTTGTAAACAGTTTGATCAGTTGCCCTTGCTCGTTGACAACTGCTTCTCCTCTGGATTCGATGTAACGGATGAAGCCGCCTTCACTTGTCTGTGACGGGCAATTATCGGCGGCAATTGTCGATTCCGGGCGCAGGATGCGATATTCTAAACTGTAGGATTGCCCGCTAGCAATAGCAGCGTCGATCGCGGTTTGCCATTTTTGTCTGTCGTCGGGATGCACGTATTGCGGAAACTCAGTTAGTGTGGGCGCAGCCTGGGCGGCATCGAGACCGAAAATATGAGATAATTCTTCCGACCAAGTAGTTGTATCGGCAGAGAAATCGTATTCCCAATTACCGACGCGGGCGATTCTTTGCGCTGCTGCTAAAGAAGCCGCTACCGCCCGGAGTTTTTCTTCAGCTAATTTGCGATCGCTAATATCTTGAATCACCGAAATCACGCAGGTTTCGCCGTGAATGTCAATAATTTCAGCAGACAGCAGTCCGGTTCTGAGTTCCCCAGTTTTAGTGCGCCAATCAAATTCGTAGTTGCGAACAAATTTTTTTTCGTCTAACATTGCAAACAAGTTGGTGCGGGCTGGCGTGCTTTCCCACAGATTCAGATCCAGCGCCGTGCGATCGAGAATTTCTGGCGCCGAATAACCGATTGTCTTGCAGAAAGCCTCATTAACTTCTAAATAACGACCGTCTTTAAGCCTGATAATAGTAATCGGATTGGGAGAAGAACGAAAAGCTTTAGCAAATTTTTCCTCAGACAAACGCAGTTGTGCAGTCCGTTCCTCAACTAAAGTTTCCAATTCTTGATTCAGGTTTTGGAGTTGAGCATTTTGTTCCGCTAATTGCTTCTCCATAAAATAACTGTTGACAGCTTCTTTCACAGTCAATTTCAAATCTTCTGACTGCCAAGGCTTCGATATGTAGCGGTACAATTTAGCATATTTAATAGTATTTGCCACCGCTTCGAGGTCTGCTTGCCCAGTCAGCATAATTTTGATAGTTTTTGGCGAAATTCTGTGAATCTCCTTCAGCAATTCGTCGCCTCTAATATGAGGCATCAGATAGTCGGAAATCACCGCCACGATTTCGCAGCCCTCCGCCAGCAACTCATCGATTAACTCTAAAGCATCTTCGCCGCCTTCAGCAGTTTCTAATAAGTGTTCTTCACCCAGGGCTTTTTTTAACTCAATCTTCAAACTTTCCAGGATGATCGGTTCGTCATCCACGCAAATAATTACAGGTTTATTACTCATATTTTTGCCAAACCCGATTTTATCGTTTCTACTAATTCTTGGCCATCCCACGGCTTGTACAAGCAGCGGTGCAAGTTGGCTTGCTGTTTCACCCGTTCTATTGCTAGTTCGTCGGCTTGCCCCGTTAGCATGACTTTCACAATCTTAGGATATTTTTTGTGAACCCCAATCAAAAATTCATCTCCTTTAAGACCAGGCATTAACCAGTCAGATACTATGACCAAAATATCGCTTTCCTCTTCTGCTTGAATTTCCTCGATAATTTCTAGAGCTTCCTCGGCATTTTCTGCGACTTCGTAGAGGTAATCATCGCCAAATTCCTTTTTGAGTTGAATCTTCAAACTGTTTAAAATTACCATTTCATCATCAACGCACAAAATTACTGGCTTCGGCATAAAATTTGACTCCTATTTAATTGATAAAAAATGGATCGAGGCCAATAACGCTCAAAAAATCTGGTTATACTGGCAGGCATACGGTAAATTTGGTTTCCCCTGGCACGCTTTCTACTTGTAGTTTTCCTTGGTGTTTTTCAATGATTTTATTAACTATATCCAATCCCAAACCGCTGCCTTCTCCTGGAGGTTTAGTCGTGAAAA
Source organism: Microcoleus sp. bin38.metabat.b11b12b14.051 (assembly GCF_013299165.1). NCBI lineage: Bacteria > Bacillati > Cyanobacteriota > Cyanophyceae > Oscillatoriales > Microcoleaceae > Microcoleus > Microcoleus sp. bin38.metabat.b11b12b14.051. The sequence goes on along the minus strand of NZ_JAAFKD010000006.1, from coordinate 173,600 downwards.
AAGGCTCAAAAATTCTCGGCATAATCTCAGGGGGAATTCCTTTTCCGCTGTCGGTAATAATGACTGATATTGCACGATCTTGGTATTTGACATCAATTTTTAACACTCCTTTGTTGCCCATTGCTTGTAAAGCATTGTGAAGCAAATTTGTCCAAACTTGATTAAGTTCATCAGGATAGCATAGCACAGAGGGTAAATCATTACCATAGTTTCTGACTACTTCCACACCGTGTTTAATTTGGTATTGATAAAGTGTTAAAACAGTATCAATGCCGTCGGTAATATTTGCGATCGCCTTGGAGCCAGACTGGTCGTAACGAGAGTAGCTTTTCAAAGCAAAAACGATTTTTGCTGCCCGATCGGTCGCAGTAGTAATATTTTTAGTGCTTTTTTGTACCGTAGCAAATTCGTAGGCAGTTTGTAAAATATTTGAACTTGTGCTGTCTTGCAACAAAGGTAACAAAGTTTCAAGGTTTTTGCAGATGCCAATATCTAATAACGTACAGGCAATGCTGTCGGCGCCGTCAATCCCTGCTGATTCTAATTCCCGCTGCAATTTTTTTTTCAAGTGACGTTTTTCTTTACTAGATAAGGTGTCTATTTCTTGACTAGAGTTGTGCAGCAGGGCAAAGAAATCCTGCTGTCGTTCCGGGGATAGTTGTTGGAAAAACATCGGTAAGTGGTGCAATTGTTCAGTCCAGAAGTCGGCGATGTTCTGCACCGAGGAGCGAATCGCCCCTAAAGGAGAATTGATTTCGTGGGCAACTCCGGCAATTAACTGTCCGAGAGCTGCCATTTTTTCTGATTGAATCAGTTCTTTTTGAGTGCGCTTCAGTTCTTCCAGGGTATGAGCTAATTCACTATTTTTTTGAGACACCGCTGACTCTGCTAGTTTGCGGGCGCTGATGTTGCGGGCAACCCAAATTACTGCATTTTTTGAGAACAGAGAAATGCAGGCTGAAAACCAAATTTCGCGACCGCTAACTATTAAACTGTAGTCAAAATTGAGCGTTTGTTGCGTTTCTAACACTTGCTGAACTAGCATCCACCAATCATCTGGGTTGTCGTCGTCAAAAAAATGTTCGACTGTCAAACTTACTATGTCGCAATCCGGCTCGGAAAACTCCGCCGTATTTGTCGGTAAAACTTCTATGTTACCCTGACTGTCAAGCACGAGAACGATGTCTGGCATCGCTTCAAAAACTGCACGGACTTTGCTTTCAGAAAAATGCAACTTTTCTTCTAACAATTGGCGTTCCCTAACTTCTTGCTGCAAATTTTCATTGGTTGCTGCTAGTTCAAGCGTGCGCTCTCGCACTCGCTGTTCCAGTTCGGTGTTGAGGCGGCGGATTTCAGCTTCAGCGGTGGCGCGTTCTTGTATTTCGTTCTTTAACTGATTGTTAGCTTTAATTAATTCTAAAGTTCGCAGCTTAATTTGTTCTTCTAAACCTTCATTTAACATCCGCAACTGTTCCTCTACATCGCTTCTGTGCAGTGCTTGTGTTTCCAATTGTTCGTTCACTTTTTTAAACTCCAGCATTTTTTCGGCAACTGTTTCCTGCAAAACCTCGACATTGGCGAGCATTTCTACTGGCTCTAAGGCATACAACAGGCTACTTTGGGTCACAATCCCGGCTAAATATCCTGCCTCGTCCGCCACCACCAAGCGCCGAATGCGTTGCTGCTGCATGAACTGGTGAGCCTCCCACATTGTGGCTTTTACTTCTAGCACTATTAAGGGAAAACTCATGGCGGCGGCGGTTGCTTTACCGACGCAATCGAGTTCGGCAGCTTGGAATTTAACAATGTCGCCTTCTGTAATTATGCCCACCGGTTTCTGATGGCTGTTGTCGCAATCAGTGCAAATGACTGTGCAGCTTTTGCGCTGGGTTGCCATCAGTTTTGCGACTTCTAAAACAGAGGTGTTAGTTGAGGCAACTACTACTTCTGGATTCATAATTTCTCCGGCGCGCCGCATTTGCAGCAAGTCGCCCGGTTTCAGGATTTGACGGATACCTTCTGGGGTGATGGCGCCGATCAAGTTTCCGCCTTCGTCTGTGACGGGCAAGTGACGAATTTTTGCCGTTAGCGCAGCCCTCGAAGAGGATCGCAATATGCTCAATACTTTGAAGATATTCTGCGATCGCTCCAAGGAAATTGCGATCGGATTTTGCGTCATTACCGCAGAAATTGCCACCCCCGCTAGCGGTATTTCCCGAGCAGTTATTTTCACAACGTCGCGCTCTGTCAAAATTCCCAGCAGTTGGCGATCGCTCGCGATTAAAATGCAACTGGCCCTCGCGGATGTCATGGCTGCGATCGCCACTTTCAAAGGCGTGTCAGGAGGCACCACCGGCAGTTTGGGGTCGATCGCCTGTTGTAGCAAGCTTTGGCTATCAGAAACTTTTCTTGACATAGGCAAATTCAGGGAAATAGATGCAGGCGGAACCTACAATTAATACCATTTTAGATTTTAGATTTGACAGTGGTAGGGCGATCGCGCAAATCGAGGCTTGACATCTGTCTCATACCATTTGAGATTTTCACCTTGAGATTTTAGATGAGAATGACCGATTGCATTAGGATTTGGAGCCCTGCCGGACTTTTTGATTGTTTTTGACACTTGTCTAAAGTTGCACTTTTTGTCGTGCATCGGTATCATTCCTAGTGCTCTAGCGCGATCGGGCGATCGGAATTGACACGGTAAAGGTCGTTTGACCGATAACTGATGTTACTTCTATTTTACCCGAATGTTTTTCCACAATTTTTTTCACAATATCCAGTCCCAAGCCAGTGCCTTCACCTGCGGGTTTTGTGGTAAAAAACGGCTCAAATATTCGCGGCAAAACCTCCGGCGCAATTCCCTTACCATTATCCGTGACGCTGACGCTCAGCAGCAAATTTTTGGCTCTCACCTCTACTCTTAAAATTCCGCAATTTTCCATCGCTTGCAGGGCATTGTGAATCAGATTTGTCCAAACTTGATTGAGTTCGTCTGGATAGCACAACAATTCAGGCAGTCCATCTTGATAATCTCTGACCAATTCTACCCCGTGCTTGAGTTGGTTGTAATAAAGAGTTAATATAGTTTCAATACCGTCAATAATATTGGCTTTTACTTTTTCTCCCGTAGAATTATGTCGAGAATATGTTTTTAAAGCAAAAACTACTTTAGCTGCTCTATCTGTAGCTGTGATAATAGTATTCGTGCTTCTTTGCAAAGTAGCAAGTTGATAAGCCTGCTGCAAAATATCCGAGCTGGTGGGGTCTTGCAGCAAAGGCAAAATAGATTCGATATTGTCGTAAATGCCGATGTCAACTAAAGTGTCGGCTACTGTTTCTGGATTGGCAACAGAGCTGTTTGATAGCTGCTGAATCAAAGCTCTTTTAAACTGGCGTTTTTCTCTGTTGGAAAAGCCGATCGCCTGCGGCTCGTATCGCAGCAGCTTCATTAAATCAGAGTAACGTTGCGGGGACATTTTGTGGAAAAAATCGGCGATTTCGCCAAGATTTTGATTAAAAAAGTCGGCTAAATTATCGACTGACGAGCGAATCGCACCCAGGGGAGTATTAATTTCGTGAGCCACGCCGGCAACAAGCTGTCCCAATGCTGCCATTTTTTCTGATTGAATCAGCTCTCGCTGCGTGACTTGCAGGTTTTGCAGGGCTTCGGAAAGTTCTCGGGTGCGATCGGCTACTTGCGTTTCCAAGGTTCTATTGTACTCTCCTACCAACTTGTCAGCTTGTTTGCGAGCGGTGATGTCGCTGAAAGCCGTAATCGCGTAGACAATCTTGTTTTTGTTGTCAAAAATTGGTTTCGAGTGCATTTCAAAAGGCACGATTTTACCGGAGCTGCGAACTTCTAAATTATCAGCGATCGCATTTTCACCATTGAGCGCTCGCTTGGCCGGCAATTGTTGTTCAGAACACGGGCTCTCGCTTCCTGAAATATAAATTTGATCACCTGACACCAACTCTTCACCTGTAGCTGACGGCGCAAAAAATTTACCCAGCAACCGCTGTCCAGTTTGATTGATATAGGATACCTCGCCCTTAGGATTGTGCACGGCTATTCCCACCGGCACAGCTTCTAAAAACTGCGTCAAATTGCTTTGACTTTCCCGCACTTCTGCATAAAGTTTAGCATTAGCAATCGAAACAGCAGCCTGGGTAGACAATAGTTGCAAAACCTCTACCCTGTCATCAGTAAAAGCACTGGTAGTCAGATTATTTTCTAAATAAATCATCCCAATTAATTGACCTTGATTCAGCAAAGGCGCGCACAATATAGATTGAGAATGATGTTTGACAATATACGGATCGCGACTAAAGTTTCCTTTATGAGCTGCGTAATCTTCGACAACACTTTGTTTGCTGCGGGCGACATAGTTAATGATGGAAACAGGCAGGCATCGCTCGGCAGGAATCGACTGCAAAATATCGACGCGATCGCCATCTATTTTTCCCGAAGCTTCTACCAGCAACTGACCTCGGTTTTCCAAAATCAAAAATCCCTTTTCCGCCCCCGCATTTTGCAACATAATTCTCATTAACTTCGCCAGTAACTTGTCCAGAACAATCTCGCTAGCGATCGCACCAGAGGCTTTCAGCACTGCATTCAAATCAAAACTTCGGCTGGAATCGCGGCTGTTGGAAATATTCGTAATCGTAGCGCAATCGCTGCTGATGATGGTTGACGCCGGAATTCTGATTAAAAATCGGGGATACTTTTTTTCCAAATCCTCAACTTTGGCTTTCGCTCCCCAGTGGGTGTAGCAGTAATGAGCATCCGCCAAATAAACTCGCGCAATCTTATCTTTCCCCCAACCCATATAAAATTTAGCCGCCAATTCGTGAGCGAGAGCCTCTTCGTTAAGATATTCGTTTTCCTTGGCTAAACTAATCGCGCGATCGTACTCTTCCATTGCCTGAAAATTCTCGCCCAAAACCCGATGTTTCTCTGCCTCAATCAGATACAATTTCTGCAAGTGATTCATCGGGGCGTGTTTCGCCACTTTCTGCAATTTTTTTTGGTTTTCTCCTACTCTGTTTAGCAAAACTTCTCGTTCCAATACATCCGCCTCACAATACGCTGCTAGTGCAGCCAAAGAATCGTAAAAATAGAACAGTGGCAGAGTTAAAAAAACAGTTCCTTCCGGTAAAACTTCTCTAAACTTTGCGGCATTCTTCAGTGCATCGGACAAATCGCCAAACAAATAACAAAGTACGAGTTTGTGCAAATAAAAGTAATGAAGCCCAGTGCGATCGTATGCTTGTGCCAGCAGCGGCACCACGTGTTCTTCCGTGCAAGCTGTCCCGGATAAATTGCAGGGATTATCTGCCTCGCCCAGCAAGTTAAGCACCGCTTGATGAAATATTTGATTGCACAGCAAGTTTATGGATTGCTTGAGTTGAGCTAGCAACTTGCTAGACTCGGCAATTTCGCGTTTTAGTTCTGTAAGTTCTTGCCCCACAAAATAAGCATATTGAGATTTTTGTTTGGCACAATAACCGACTAACTCAAAATCTCCATTTTTGAGCGCAGTTTGATAGCTTTCTCGGAACATGGGCAGGCTTTCCCTGACATGGTACTTCGTGTGAGCGATACAAGCTGCTACTACATATAAAATCCTACATTTGAGGCTTTTGGCATTGAACATCGATACTAAGTTTAAAGCCAATTCGCCTAACTTATTCGCAGATTCAATATCTTGAAATTCCTTGTTTAAAACTACGCCCCAAGCCACATAAAATAATGCAGAAGTCGGTGAATTTCCATACTGAATACATAAATTAATCTGTGACAAAACTAGCGGAGTTAATAGTTGAGGAGCGCAGTGAAAGGCAGCAGGAACTATACTCGCGGCGAGCCGCATTGCTGCGAGTTGTTCCGGAGAAGTCATCAAAGGCAGATAAATTAAGTCTTCGATATTTTTTCCGGCTAATTTGACCCGTGCTTGCTCTAATTGTCGCTGAATGCTTGACTCGTCAGCAGTGTCTGGAAAACTGACGCCAAATTGTGCTAGCACTTCCCGGGCGAGAGCGATCGCTTCTAGCTGTCTCCTCTGCACGATATAAGCTTGAATTTTTACCTCATAAACTTTGATTTTATCCAGCAGAGTTCTCCCTTGCAACAAGACAGTCTCACATAAATGTTCCATCAGATCAAATTCGCCGCTAAAATACGCAGCCTCAACTGATTCTACATAAATATCTAAAGTTAATTCATACTGCTGTACCCAGTTTGCATCGGCCAGCAATCTCCGACTGAGATTTAAATACATAACCGCAGCAGCATAAGCCCCAGCCGCCTTAGCTTTTTTGCCAGCCATCAAATTTAACTCAGCAATTTGATATCGTTTTTCCTCAGTAAATATCGTTGTTAAATTCAAAAGATCTTTGAGAGCCATATTAATATGATCTACAATATTAAATATCTCATCTGTCAGCCGAGATTCCGCTGTATTCTTCCATAAAAAGCAACCTATTTGCCAGTGAAATATTTTTTGCTGCTGCTCGTCAATCAAAGCATAGGCCGCTTGCTGCACTCGATAGTGCAAAAACTTAAAATTCATAATTAACACATCGCTATTTACTTCCGAAACCGCTAATATCAAACCAGACTCCAGTGCCGGGAGGAGGTCGGCAAATACTAACTCCAGAGAGTTTTCGCAAATCACAGACAGCAGGTGCAAGTCAAAATCTGTTCCCGCACAAGCTGCTAAGTGTAAAACTTCCTGGGTTGCTTCCGGCAATTTTTGCAATTTTGCAATCATCAACTCGACTACATTATTAGTAATTTCCATTTCCTCAATTTCATCAATATCCCACTGCCATCCTGTTTTAATTTGTGCATAATTATTGGTCAATTCTCGGGCGTCACCTGGCAATAAAGCAGCATCAAAATTTAACTGGGGATATCTGGTAAAACTAAAAGTTATTAAATTTTCGGCGTGCAGCATTTTCAGGAATTCACTCACAAAGAAAGGATTGCCCCCAGTTTTCCGCCTCACCAATCCTGCTAGGGGTGCTACTGATTTTTGGTCGCTGTGTAACGTGTCAGCAATCAAATTAGTAATGTCTGCTATTTCCAACGGAGCTAAGGTAATTTGATTGATGTTTGCTCCCAGTTTTGGCAATTCTGCCACTGTCGCCATCAAAGGATGAAGCGGACTCACATTGTTGTAGCTATATGCCCCAACAATCAATAAATATTCGGGCGGCGCCAGAGATAAGTTGCTAGCGGTTATTGGTTGGGCATTCTCAATATTTTTGTGGGCTGGGGTTGCCATTTTACCAGCTACCATTAGTTGTATTAATTTTAGGCTAGCCGAGTCTGCCCAGTGCAAATCGTCCAGAAAAATAACTAAGGGATGTTCCTGGGAACAAAATACCCGCAGAAATTGCATAAATACTAGATTAAAACGATTGTAAGCCTGCTCTTTATCTAGCGGTGGTACCGCGGGTTGTTGCCCGACAATTAATTCTAAATCTGGAATCATATCGATTATTACTCCAGCGTTGGGCGCGATAGCATCTAATATTTTAGCGCGCCATTGTTTAAATCTTATTTCGCTTTCTCCAAGAATTTGTTGGAGCAAATCTTCAAAAGCTTTTACGACAGCACTGTAAGGAACTTTTTCCTGCAATCTGTTAAATTTTCCGCTGATAAAATAGCCCTGTTTTTCGATAACTGGCTGATAAATTTCTCTAGCCAGCGATGACTTTCCGCTACCGAAATCACCTACTACAAACATCATTTCTACCCGTTTTTGTTCTGGAGAACGGGGGCGACTGTCGGTAATTCTCTCCCAGGCTGCTACTAAAGTTTTTATTTGTGTTTCGCGTCCGTACAGCTTTTGAGGAATTTGAAATTTATCGGAAATATCTTGGCTGGCTAGGGAGATGTGTGATATCTTACCGCGCGTGTTTAATTGGTTTAGACATTCTTCTAAATCTGCTTTGATGCCTCTGGCACTTTGGTAGCGATCGTCTGCATTTTTAGCTAATAATTTGGCGATAATATTGGAAACTGCTGCGGGAATTGTGCGATCGACTTCGGCGGCCTGTTGTGGCTGTTTGGCAATGTGGCAGTGTACTAATTCTAGGGCGCGGGCGGTTCCAAAAGGCAGTTGGCGAGTCACCATTTCATAGAGCGTGGCGCCGAGAGAGTAATAGTCCGTGCGATAATCTAGGGTGCGGTTCATTCTGCCAGTTTGTTCTGGAGACATATAGGCGAGAGTGCCTTCTAAAACATGGGGATTTTTGAGGGCGGGCGTCTCGCCGCTTAATTTTTCCGGCGCGCAGACGCTGGCAATTCCAAAGTCAATAATTTTGAGTTGGTTGGTGCTGCGATTGTAAACTATGTTGGCGGGGTTGATATCTTTGTGTATGATATTCGCAGCGTGGAGCTCGCCTAAAATGTCGGCTATTTCAATGGCGAAGCCCAGAGATTCCGATAAGGTAAAAGGCTCAGACTGCATCAGCCTTTTGAGAGATTCGCCTCCAAAATCTTCTAGGACGATAACCAGATAACGATCGTACTGTTCTAAGCTGTAAGCTTTGACGACTCCTGCGAGATTTAAGCTGCGGATGATTTCATATTCTTGCTTGTGGCGCGCGAGTGCTGCCGGAGTCGGGTAGTCTTGCTTGAGTATCTTGAAAATTGCGCGATCGCCGTCGGCCGATCGCACTCCCTGGTAAACTAGAGAGCGATCGCTTTCATGAATTTTCCTGAAAATTTTGTAGCCTGGAAAGTGGAGCATAGCTGCAGAATCTTAGGGAGCAGGTGGAGGAAACTCTAGCCTTTCTCAAACAAGTGAGGCACAGGCTTAGATTTAAAATTTTAGATTTTAGATTTTAGATTTTAGATTAGCCCGGATCGACGAGAGCTCTTCGGGTAAAAATTGAGACATCGAGCTGGTCTTTTGCGTCATCTTTTTGAGAACTGCGATATTAATTACTGTCAAGGAGCAACATTATTTATATCAGTTTAACCACGGATATGTGTTCGCAGCTATCGCCACACATATTCTCAACCCGCACAACATCACGGTGCGGCCAATTGTCAAAAATCACCCTGCCTTGGCGTGCAAGCTTTCAAGGCAGGGTGATCTTTGAATATTCAGAATTTGAGTCTCTCAGGAGGCGAGTGCTAGGCAGCCGGCCAGATGCTCCCCAGCACTACACTACTCGCCCAGTCGAGTTATTTTAGAACTACGTTCGGCCAAGATCAGCAGTACATAAATAGTCATTACATAACCCGCGGCCAGAATAGGAATAATTAGAGGAATATCGCGATAAATCATAATTAGAACCAAAAGTCAAGGACTAGGAGGAGGAGGAGGAGGACAAGTTCAAGACCTACTACATTAAGTCAGCACGCAAGACTATGCCTTGGTTCTGAAGGCTGCTTTTCCATATCAAGCCGGCGGGAACATTTAGGCGTTCTCGGTCAATAATGACTTACTGCTTTACAGATGCTTAAAAAACGTAAAACCGTCCACTTTAGCTGCTTTGAGCTACCGCGCACATCTTATGCGCTAGTCTTAACTCCTGAAAATTTTTAGCTGCAAGAAACTAAAAATCTGTCCCAGAAATTTTCGCTGCGATCTGACTAACAAGGCTGGCTCTACGAAAATCTTACAGGCATCTGAAAGCTACCTGCCAGTCTGGCTGTACTTAATGTATAGAATTGTTTAAATCCTTAATTCCTATAATAACACAGGGTTTCTGGGATTTAGAGATTTTTTCGCTGTGTCCTTAACAATTCTGCACAATTAGTGAAATTTATTATTAACAAACTGCGTGGGTGGCAGCTTTAATGATTTTAGGGCCCGGTGGAGTTCCCTGAAGACCCTCTGGGCAGGTTTCCTACCAGTCAGGTAGCGGCTGACCTCGCTTGGGTGCCGCTGCTGTGGCGCGATCGAGTATAAGTATCGCTGTGCTAGAATTTCCCAGCAGCAGCACTCAAAATTATCTGCCGAGATCGTACCGGGCAATTTGGCGCTACATTCCCGACACTTGGTCAGAAAACACTTGGTGACAAACACTCCTGAGATTTGAATTTTGTCCGGGTATGCGCCTTGCCTTGCTGCTCGCCCGGGCCACTTCTTGACATTCGAGCCGCGGGGATTCGATAAAATAGGGGCAACCCGACTGTCTCGGGAGACAATCGGGTCAGTTTTAACCGGCGACAGATGAAGAATAACTGCCGAGCGCCTATATTTTCTTCCCTATTGCAGAGAATTGGCTTAAAATAAAGATATGATATGTAAAATTTTGTTACTTTACGGCTTGAGTCGGCGTATCCATGATCTCTAGCACTCTCCTATTTTCCTCGGTTGAAGAAGACCTGCGACTGTTGACAGAAAACTTAAAACAGTTAGTGGGTGCCCGTCATCCCATATTGTACGCGGCTGCAGAATACTTATTCGGCACAAAGGGAAAACGGGTGAGACCCGCAATAGTCTTATTGGTGGCCCGGACAACGATGCCCGATCGTCTAATTACGGAAAAACACCGCCGTCTCGCTGAAATCACGGAAATGATCCACACAGCTAGCCTAGTTCACGACGACGTAGTAGACGAGTCGGATCTGCGGCGGGGAGTACCCACAGTACACAGTCGGTTTAACAACCGAGTGGCCGTATTGGCGGGAGATTTTCTGTTTGCTCAATCTTCATGGCACTTGGCGAATCTGGACAACCTGCCAGTAGTCAAACTGCTTTCAGAAGTGATTATGGATTTAGCTGAGGGGGAAATTCAACAGGGACTAAATGGATTTGACACTAGCTTGTCGATCGAAGCGTACCTCGAAAAAAGTTATTACAAAACAGCGTCTTTAATTGCCAACAGTTCCAAAGCTGCCGGCTGTTTGAGCGAAGTTTCAGCGGAAATCGCAGACGATTTGTACAACTACGGTCGCAACATTGGTTTGGCCTTTCAAATAGTAGATGATATATTAGATTTCACCGCTTCTACGGAAACTTTGGGGAAACCCGCAGGCTCGGATCTCAGAAGCGGTAATCTGACAGCACCAGCCCTATTTGCCCTGGAAGAAAAGCCTTACTTGGAAGTTCTCATAGAACGGGAGTTCGCCCAAGAAGGAGATATAGAGCAGGCTTTGTCACTGGTAGCAGATTCTCGCGGCATAGAGCGATCGCGAGAACTAGCAACCCATCACGCACAGCAAGCTGTCGAATACCTAGCTGCCCTGCCCCATTCAGAGTCCAGTCAAGCTTTGATTGATTTAGCCGATTACGTTTTGAGCCGGCTTTATTAAACGTTAAAAAGTTACAGTTTGCGGGGAATTGGTAAGAGAGAATTGGTAATGGAGAATTCCCTATTACCAATTCATCAGGAATTGAGTTATGGCGCTGCTTAAGTGCGTTATGCAGAACGCGAGCAATTAGCAATTACCAATTCTCCATTACCAATTACCGGACATACTCAGACTTATTGACAAAGGCTATATTTAGGCAATATCCGGCGGTGGAGCCGATCGATATTGTTGCAAGTAAACGGTAACTAACTCCTGCACTTGCTGGCGGGGGATTTCCGTCCCGACTTCCTGATTCCCGGGCTTTTCAAAAAAAACAATGCTGTCTAGACCTTCGAGAGCTATCATCTGAAATAAGATGTGAGTAACGGGCAAAGGCACTGGCCTGACGCGATCGCCCCCAACGGCGGCTGCCGACGACGCATCTTGAAAAGTGGGAAAAGCATAAACCACCTTTTTCTCGCGTCCCGGTTCCTTGAGATTGCTCAAAACCACGATCGCCCAACTTTGGTCTACCGCTTGCAGGATCGAGTATTCGAGATGCTGTAGCTGTTGGGCGATTAAAATCAGCGCCGGGGCGATCGCCTTGAGGATTTGTGGCGTCGAACCGTCTGGCGGAGCTTGGTCGATCAGTGCTTGAATCTGTTGGTCTAAATCCATCAGTCAGTTCTGGGATATCTAAAATTTTAAATTTCAGGTTAACAGGTGCGCGTCCAAGTATATATTACCCAGCAGCACGCCTGAAAATGTAAAATCCCAAATCCCAAGTCCCATGAATATAATAAATGAATATTAAATATCTAACCAAATAGACCGTTTTGCCGAAAAAAAGCCGCATTATTTAGACAAATTGACATTTGAGCCGATCAGTCTAAAAACGTCAGGCGCGCGAGCCAGATTTAATTAATCCCGATCTCGGTAGCTGAGACAAAATTTATGGTGCAGGATGCCCAAAAACTGGTGGCTGCTAAAACCGTTCTCGCCCTTGCCACCAAATACCGCTCAAACAGGCTTTTGGGCGGATGGTGCCTCCAGCACCACAGATTAGAAACAACCAGTCCTCCGTGTTTTTGCGGAGGAAGAGATTGAGGGCATTGCAGTTTGTCCTGTCCCGGGGAAACCAGGTAAAGTAGCTGTAAAAAACATTTATCCATACTGGTACTAACTGTGCTAGTTTCATTGTTAGCTGTAAACCATCATGCGGGAAATCTGCCAGAGCGTGGACACCATATTTCAACTGCTGCTAGACGAACTTAAAAAGTCCACTCGCGCGTCTGAGCAGAACTGCCAAGATGTAGCAGGCCGACTCGCAGCAGAAGTCACTAGGATATGCACAGAAAGCCAGCGGATTCAAACCTCCGGAGACATAGAAGGTTCAGCCCAGAGCCTGGCTCAGCACCGCTTGCAACAATGCCTCCACTATTACAATTTAGGCTCCGGGCCCGGGCGAGTAGAATTACACAGTACCCTCAGCGCGATCGTCTATCGCTACATAACTCCTCCGCAGGTGCAGTCTAGCTATCAGGCGCGAGTAGAACTGATCAAAGATTTTTTGCAAGCATTTTATCTGGAAGCCTTAAAAGCATTCCGGCGCGAAACCCAACTTTCACCTACCTACAGTCCCCGCACTCGCTTAGAACTAGCAGAGTACATGGCGTTTGTAGAGCGCTTCGGCAAGCGGCGCATTCCTTTACCTCGCAACCGCAGCCAGCAACTAATTATTTTACGCGCCCAAACTTTTTCCCAGCAGCAGCCGAAAGAAACCTCTGTAGATATGGAACAAGCCGCCGAAGGGGGGGCTACAGATTCCGACCAAACTTGGAACGACACATCGGTACACTCGGTGCGAGAAGCGATGGCCCGTCAGGGTTCGTCAGCAATTCGCTCGCTAGGTGACGAGTCAGAATCTCTGCGGCAAAACGTGATAGACGAATTAGTCGCTTACTTGAAAGAACGCGATCAAAAAGACTGCGCCGATTACTTCGTGCTGCGGTTGCAAGACTTGCCGACTAATGAAATAGAGTCGCTGCTGGGCATCACACCACGCCAAAGAGATTATTTGCAGCAGCGCTTCAAGTACCATTTGCTCAGGTTCGCCATGTCGCACCGCTGGGAACTCGTTCACCAGTGGCTGGAAGCAGACTTAGATCGAAATTTGGGTTTGCTGCCTTCTCAGTGGCAAATTTTTGGTGAGCAAATCGGCCCAGAGGGGCAGCGTTTGTTAAAGTTGAAACAACAGGGTCTGTCAGAGTCGGCGATCGCGCAAACCCTCGGCAGCACGGTGGCCCAGGTACAGAAACGGTGGTTTAAATTGCTGGAACTTGCCTGGGAATTGCGAAATAGTTCAGATTCCGGAGAAGGGGCATCTAGTGATGAATAACGAAACGAACGGGGATGCAGAGGCTTTCGAGCGCCATTTTTTAGACTGGATATTGGAGGCGCCAATAGCGAATGCCTCTAGCGAAGATGACCAAAACCTCAATGGACTCCCTGGCTCCCAAGAGTGGGGCGACACAGAAGAGAATTCCGGGGTGGAATACTGGGAATGGGACGAACCAGACCCGCTGGACTATCAAGTCGGGGCGCACAGCAATGCACCCGCACAACCGCTGACAATTGGAGAAATACCGACCGTGCAAGACCGCTTTCAGACCCTATTAAAAGAGAGGCTTAGAGCCTCCATTGAATCCAACCCGCCGCTGTTCCCCTGGGAAACAGAACTCAAAAGCTATGACCACGATTATCCAGACGATGCAGTCCCCCAATGGGTTCCCCCCCTGCACCTCTGGACTCCCCAACTACAAAATATTAGATGGGGTCGGCTGCCAATTCCGATCGCCCAAGGGGTTTTTGCTCAACTGCTAGAACCTTGTCAGGAACTGGTAATGTCGTCGCTGCGGGAAGGAGCGAAGTTAGTTCGCGCTGTAGATAGTTTATTTCCGGGTCAGTCCAATGAACTCAACGAATTAGCCGGTTTAGTGCTTAGAGGTGCTTTGCGAGGAGTTTTAGATGTAGAAGATTTCCCAAATTACGAAGCCGCAACTACGGATCAACAAATGGTGCTGTCGCTGTTGGCAGCCCGGGAAATCATAGACTCTCTAACTTTAAATTGTCCAGTGAATCAGCCCCCGGTTTCGAGAGAGTGGCTGACTGGTTTGGGCTCGCTGAACCTGCAAGCTCAATACGTGTTTAACCGCAACACAGAACAACCAATGCCGTGTTTAAGAGTTGACTGCCAATTTCCGGGAGCAGGAAGTTTGGAACTCAAGGGAGGAGATGCAGAAGCAACAGCACAGCGTCCGAATTCAGGGCATTTAAGTGTGGAGTTGTTTGACCCGCAACCTGATAAGATTTATGCCCTAGAAGTTAGCTTCCAAAACTTTGAAAGTAGACCTCTGATGTTTGCTATTCGTCCAAATTCAGCGGCACAAAATAGCAACTAAAAAGGTAAAATAGAGTAAATTATGTAGATTTTTACTCTGTGGTTTTACCTCACACAAAAAATAGATGCCGTCCCCAGACTTCTGTCATGGTGGAAAGCCAAAAATTTTAGAGATTAGTGAAAGTTCTCCCAGATTCAATGCGAGACTAAATCTAAAATCTAAAATCTAAAATCTAAAATCGACTTGGATGGGTGCACATGACAACTGATAGCCTGCGAAATATACCTATTTTAGGTAAGCTGTGGGAGCAGATAGAGGCAATGCCTCCGCCGGTGACTGAGGATTCTTTACTGCTGCGAATCCTAGTTCAGTTGTTGGTAATTGTGGGAATTGTGGCTACGGATGTTGCTGCTGAAGAAGCCCTGAACTTGTGGGCTGTGCCTGTTAGTATTGTGGGAGCAACTTGGAGTTGGTACCGCCGGCGCGATCGCAATGTAGCTGCTAAATTCTGCATAGCTATTGCCATGCTGGTGGCGCTGTTCGCTTTTTTTACCCGCTTGGTAGGAGAATTAAACGATACGCGGTTAGTTTTGGCGCAACTGTTAATTCACATTCAAGTCCTGCACAGCTTCGATTTGCCCCGCCGCAAGGATTTGGGCTATTCGATCGTCATTGGGCTGATTCTGTTGAGCGTCGCGGCGACAATCAGTCAAACGCTGACTTTTGGGCCTTTGCTGGTAGTGTTTTTGGCTTTAGCGCTGCCGACTCTGGTGCTGGATTACCGATCGCGCTTGGGCCTGTCAAACCCAGAAGCTACAAAGCACAAAGCAGAAGGTGAAGAAAAAAAACACAACACATCGTTATTTGCTGCCACTTTATCCCCCAAATATTTTGGTTTGCTGCTGCTGATAACTGTCGGGTTGGGGCTGACTATTTTTGCGTTTTTGCCACGCCTCCCGGGCTATCAGTTGCGGACTTTTCCCGTCAGCGCTCCGATTGAATATCAGGGAGAGTTTGACTCGCGCAGCATTCTGAATCCGGGGTATGTCAGAGGGGGAAATGAAAACGGAACTGGCTCAGGAAGGGGGAGAAACCCAGACAAAGGGCCAGGAGAGGTGGACTCTACTTTTTATTACGGTTTCAACCAGCGCATCAATCAAAATTTGCGGGGGGAAATGAAACCCCAAGTGGTGATGCGGGTGCGATCGCAGGCGGCGGGTTTTTGGCGCGTTTTGGGCTTCGACAAATACACGGGTCAAGGTTGGGAAATTTCTCGTAACGAACAAGCTCAAAAGGTGAATAGACCAAGGTGGTCTTTTCAATTTTATCTGAATCCGTTTCCCAATGCGCCCCGAATTCAAGAAGTGATTCAAAGTTATACTGTAATTGCTCAGTTGCCGAATTTGATTCCGGCTTTGGCTAAGCCGAAGGAACTGTATTTTCCGACGCAGGATGTGGCGGTGGATGCGGAGGGCGGTTTGCGATCGCCTGTGGAATTGCGGGAAGGTTTGACTTATACGGTGATTTCTAATGTACCTGTTCGCGATCGCTCCGTGTTGGGGCAAACTGGTACTAATTATCCGAAAAATATTCGCAGATTTTATTTGGATGTGCCTCCAAAAATAGCCCTAAAGGTGCGAGAAAAAACTGAAGAAATTTTGCAGGCGAGAACTAGAGTAGCGAAGTCGGAGCGGGCGATCGATTCTCCCTACGAAAAAGCTTTGTACTTAGCTCAATATTTGAAGCAAAATCCGAATTACAAAATTGAAAAAGCTTTGCCTTACTTGGAAGAAACCGAAGATTTAGTCGAGGGTTTTCTGTTTGGCTACAAAAACACGCAAGACGGCAAAAAAGTTAGAGGCGGATATCCCGACCATTTTTCGACGGTACTAGCAATGATGCTCAGATCGATCGGGATTCCGGCGCGAGTGGCTGGCGGTTTCGATACGGGAGAATTCAACCCGTTTACTGGTTTGTACGTTGTCAAGAATACCGACGCTTTCTTGATGACAGAAGTATATTTTCCCAATTACGGTTGGTTGGGTTTTAATCCGATTCCCGGTTATCCGCTGATTCCGGCTTCCATAGAAGACAACCAGACTTTTAGCGCGCTGGAATCGTTTTGGAAGTGGATTGCGGGTTGGCTACCGACGCCTCTGAGAAGCGGGCTCGATTCTGTTATCAGTTTTGTGATTGGCTGGATAACTTTGATTCTGGGCTGGTTTCTGGGACAGTTTGCTAACGGTTGGGTGGGCTTATTTATTGGGTTGATTAGTGCGATCGGCTTTGGCTTCCTTGGCTGGTTAGTTTGGCAAGGGTGGCGCAAGTGGCGCTACCGTCGCTGGCTGGGGAAATTGCCGCCGGTGGAGGGAGTTTACCAGCAAATGCTAAAGGATTTGGCAAGCCGGGGATTTGCCAAGCAGAAAGCTCAAACGCCTTTGGAGTATGCTCAGGCTATGCGCGGCCATCATGCAACTGATGAAGCTGAGGTAATTGAGGAAGTTTCGCAAGCTTACGTGCGGTGGAAGTATGGCGGTGAAGCGGGAAACTTGAATCAGTTGCGGCGGTTGGTGGAAAATTTGAGGCGATCGCACTTGCAGAAACTAAAAAAGCGCTGGTTTTAAGATACGACGGCGGTTGAAACCGCGTCTACACAAACGAAGTCCGCCTCCGCGGACTGAAGATAATTAATAAAATCCGGTGATTTTAACTACCCACTCTTCAACCCGCGGAGGCGGGTTTTGTTCGTATAGAAGCGGTTTCAACCGCCCAGTCTTATAATCCCAAGCGTATTGAATTTTAAGCGCCTGCTCTTCAACCCGCGGAGGCGGGTTTTGTTTGTATAGAAGCGGTTTCAACCGCCCAGTCTTCTATGATATGCGGATAAAAGGACTTGAACCTTCACTCCTTTCGGAACCAGAACCTAAATCTGGCGCGTCTGCCAATTTCGCCATATCCGCATTTTGACACTGAAAAATTATAACACACAACAAAGCGATCGGTCAACATCGAGAAACCCGGTCATTTTTAGACGCCGGGTTCAGTGATGAGTTATCGCCACAGCAATTTTCCCAATTTCTGACTGGTGACTTAGTTTTGACCGATCGCCTTCCAGGTGATTTCGTCTACCACACCGTCAGCCGTCAAACCCTTATACTCCTGAAATTTCTTGACAGCCGTAGCAGTGCGAGCGCCAAAAATGCCGTCGATCGGGCCCGGATCGTAACCCAGGACTTCCAAACGCACCTGTAACGTCTTCACCTTGGAACCAGCAGCGCCTTTAGTCAGAGCAGTAGCAGGATTGACACTAGCAGGAGCGCTATTTTGAATTGGAGCATTGCTCTGCAAAGTTTCAGAACCAGCGGCCGGATCGGCAGCTAGAGCTGTCCAAGTTTGTTTATCCACGATGCCGTCGGAGTTCAATCCCTTAGACTGCTGAAATGCCCTGACAGCGGATGTGGTGCGAGAACCATAGGAACCGTCGATCGTGCCGATCGACAAACCGTGAACTTGCAACCGCTGCTGTATGGCAGCAACTTCTGGGCCGTCAGCTCCTGCTGAGATAGTTTTTTCCTTTCTGACAGGCTTTTGCTCGCCCGCATAAAAAGGCTTATTAAACATATCTCCTTGGGAATTTGCATCAGGCTGTGCCGACGCACCCGGATCGGCGGGAGCAGCAAAGTCTCTGCGGTACTGTTCCTGCACAAAGGGTTTGGACTCGAAGGCTGCATTTGCCTTTCTGGTCAACCCGGGAGCGAGCAGAGCGAGCAAGCTGAAAATCGTAACAGTAGTTACACGCATAAGTTTCATCCTGTTGGTGAGGTTTGACAAGGTTTCCCTGTTTTCATGTTTCTCAATCTCATTGTATTACCCGGATAGCTTTCTGAGAAATAAATAAAAATCAGGAATAAGCAAGTCTGGCAACGTATTGTTTAACCGATTGAAGTGATGTAAGGGAGGTCAGGAATCAGGAAGAAGCAAGAGGGTAGAAGGTTTTTGTCACAAGGCCGAAGTCAGAAGGCTTTAGTTATGGTTGCTGGAGAGGGAATCAACCGCATGGGGACTCGGGCTATTAACAACGTTTTCACCCTAAGGGGCGGTTGCGATATCGACCGCGGGCTCTAAAATTTGGGTAATCGGGAGAGCCTCCGCCAGAAGTTGCGAGTTGGAATTTGCAAGTTGGAATTAGGGGCTGCTTGGCACGATTCGAGTTCAAGCCGGTGGATTGCGAGATGTTTAGCTACCAAAGCAAAAATTTTGGGAAAAAGCGGGTTTTTTCTGTTTATTCAAAAAAGTTTTGCTACTCTTATAAATTTTATACTTTTGTTATTAAAAGTTGCAGAACCCCTCACTAGGAAAGGATGATGCTAAGTTGCTACATATTCTTACATACAATTTATCTGTAGCAATGCTTTTCACCATTGATATCAGGCTCAGTTTTCTTGTGCAGAACCTCCTTTCATTTACAAATGTTTACCACAAAGAATTGGTTGAAAGCCTCTGGCTTGCAAGCGAGAAATTAAAATCAGACAATTAATTGCTCCCATCCTCTGGGTTCCAGCTAGAGGTCACTGTCAACTGTCAACCCCTCGACGACATATCTTCTTGCTAGCTGTCAACTGTCAACTGTCAACTGTCAACGGTCAACTGTCAACTGTCAACTGTCATTAGAGGCCAAGTTTTTTCGGTCAACCGGCCTCTAATGTCTCAACTCGGCCCTTAGCGCTTCGCGTGTTCTGCGAGTAAAGCCTTTGCTCTCGGCTTGTAAATCAGATAAAACAGCGCTTCTATGTAGCGGAGCATATCTTCGCGGTTTTCCTTAGACGAGTAGTTCCAGAAACCGTAAGTCTTGGCAAGGTTTAGCAGCCTGCTAGTATGAATTTTCCAAGTATACGTGCTGTAAACTCGGTCTATTCCTCGGGTTGAAATTTCATACCAATAGTTGGGATTGTGTTCGCATTTCGATAAAAAATCGAGAATTGTTTGCGCGGTTTCCTGGTGTTGGGTCGGGTTGATATAAAACCCATTTACCCCGTCTTGAATGATTTCCAGGGGGCCGCCAAACTGCGTCCCGAATGTTGGAATGCCGGTAATCATTGCTTCAAGGATTGTCAAGCCGAAAGCTTCAAATAAGGCTGGCTGTACAAATATACCTTGGCCGTCGGCGATTACCCGGTAGATTTCGCCGGACAGGCTTTTGGAAAGCCGCACTCCCAGCCAGCGAATTTTACCGTGCAGGTTGTATTGCTCGATAATTGCGTAGAGCTTTTTAATTTCTTCGGCTTCTTCGTAGTCTTCGGTTTCTTCTACTCTGAGCTTGCCGGCTACTAGAATTAAGTTGCATTTTTCTTGCAATTCCTTGCTTTTTCCAAACAATTCTGCTAGGCCTGTGAGGTTTTTAATGCGATCGAGCCTGGCCATGGAAAATAAAGGGCGCTTTTGCGGGTCGTCGAGTGTTCCGAAGACTTGTTCCGGGTCTTCTAGGGTAAACAGCAGTTCGTTGAGTCGATCGCGATCGCCCTGCACCCTATCTTCGCTGCGCGTATAGGGAAAGTATACGCTTTCGTTGACTCCCGGCGGCACGACGTTAAATTTAGGGCTGAACAGTTCAATGCCGTTGACGACATGGTACAAATCCGGCATGGTAAAACAATTGTAAGATTCGTACTGACCGACACTATCGGGTTTACCAACAATCTCTTGATAGGTGCTGCTGACAATACAATTAGCCGCATTCATGGCAATGATATCGGCAGTAAATTGCATGGCAAAATGGTATTTTTCCTCGGATTCTTGCCAGTAGAGATTGCTGAACAAATATTTAGATTTTTCGAGTGCGTGGGCAATATTGCACTGAATAGTTTTGAGTTTTCGCGACAGCAAAAATGCTACCAAGTTGCCGTCAGAATAATTGCCGATAATTAAATCTGGCTTGCCTTGAAACTCTGCCAGCAGTTCTTTTTCTGCATCGATCGCGTAGGTTTCCAAATAAGGCCAAATCTCGAAGCGCGAAATCCAATTTTGAGTCAATTTGGGATTGAACTCGCGGAATGGAACCCGCAAAATCCAAGCATTTTCGGTGCCGTGAACCTTTTCCAAGCGTTCGTTGCAGCGGGTACCGTCGCTGTTAGGAATTAACCGGGTGAGAATAATTACTTTTGGTTTGACGCCTAAACTTTCGAGGCCTGCCAGATGAATTTCTTCTTGCAGTTGTTTCTCTAAATTCTTGGCTTGATCGAGTACGTAAACTACTTGACCGCCCGTATCCGGCCGCCCCAAAACTCCTTCTTGGCCGAACCAGCCGTGAGGAGAAACTAGGACGATTTTGAAAATCATCGGGATGCGAGAAATAAATGCTTCCAGGGTTTGCGCGTCGGGGGAATCAATTAATTCGTCTAGAATTCCTAAGGTTTCTTGGACGCGGGCTGCGGTATTTCCCCAACCTGCGTCAAAACCCATCATTTGCAAGACAAATCGAAATCTTTCGTAGGGTTCTTCTTCAGCAAGTTCGCTGACAAAGGTGAGGGCTTTTTTGACTTGTTCTGAAAGTTGTTCTTGCGATTTTATGCGATCGTTAATTAGTAACTGTACGCCGTTGTAGCGGTGAATTCGCAAGAAATTAAATAGAGTTTCCTGCCACTGTTTGGAGTCTTGAAACAGTTTGCTGGACATATATCGGTTGAGGAATTGCACTCCTTTACCGATGTTTTTGGGGTCGCGTATGGAGGGCGAATAGTCGTAAAACGGGCCGAAATCTAGTTCGAGGATGTCACCTTCTTGGGGGTGAAAGTGGTTGACGAAGCGATCGCGCACGTCGAGCAATTCTTGGACTGTCATCGGCTCTAGTGTCAAATCGTCTCCGACTCGGACTATTTCCATTGTCGCAATTTTTGGCCGCAGCAGGACGCAAAGGCTGCCTGGTTCGAGAATAATTTCCTGAACGTAGTAAATCAGTTTGCTCAAATGAGAAGATTGATGGAACTGTTCGGGCTTTTCGTATTTGGTGCAGTAGGCGGCAAAAGCGCTAACTATGTCGTTTCGCAGCAAATATTTGTTTCCCAAAGCCCGCAAATCGCTGGCAAACTGCCGCAAGTCGGTTTTTTCGTCGCTGGCAATAACAGCCTCAAAGAGTTCAGACATAGATACTCCCTTATTTGAGATTTTTGATTTTTGCTGTGAAAAAGGGCGATACAGTATTAGTATCTCCCTTTTTTTTAGGCGCCTACTTTTTTTTATCTCATCTTAAAGTCTGCAATGTGAAATTGCTATCCCTCAAATGACATAAAATTCCCCGTATTTGTGACGAATGTAACGGACAAACGGATCGATAGTTAAAGGTGAGCCTGTGACACGATCGATCAATTCGACGGCGGTGTATTTGCGGCCGTGCTGGTAGATGTTTTCTTTGAGCCAATGGTGGAGTACGGTAAAGTTTCCCTGTTCTATTTGTGTGGGAATTTCGGGATTAGTTTTAACGGCGGTTTCGTAGAATTGAGCGCTCATCAAGTTGCCGAGGGTGTAACCTTGGAACATTCCGCCGATCGTCCCGACGTACCAGTGAACGTCTTGCATGGCGCCGTCGCTGTCGGTGGCGGGGACAACACCGAGGTCTGTTTTATAGCGATCGTTCCAGGCTTCGGGGAGGTCTCGCACTGCTAGTTTGCCTTCTACCATTGCCAATTCTAGGTCAAAGCGGATGGCGACGTGGAGGTTGTAGGTTACTTCGTCGGCGTCGGTGCGGACGAGACTGCGCGAGACTTTGTTAATGGCGCGGTAAAATGCGTCTGGGGATACTGCACCCAACTGCTGCGGAAACAGGCTTTGCAGTTGCGGGTAAAAATACTGCCAAAAACCGCGGCTGCGCCCGACTAAATTTTCCCAAAGTCGCGACTGGCTTTCGTGCACGCCGGAGGAAATGCCACCTGCGAGTAGCGTTCCTTCAAATTCCGGGGAATTGCCGAGTTCGTAGAGGGCGTGTCCGGCTTCGTGGATGCTGCTGAAGAGTGCTTGATCGAGGTGATCTTCGTAGACGCGGGTGGTGATTCGCACGTCGTCTATGGAGAAGTTGGTCATGAACGGGTGCAGGGTGGTGTCTTGGCGTCCGCGCTGGAAGTCATAGCCCATCAGTTTTACGACTGTGCGGGTGAATTCTAGTTGTTGGGATTCTGAGAATTTTTGGTGCAAACTGGAGTCGTCGGCGGGAGGTTGTGAGGTGATGGCTTCGACTATGGGCACTAATTCTTGACGCAGTTGGGCGAACAGCGGGCGCAGCAGGGATACTTTCATGCCGTAGTCGCTGCGATCGATCAAAGGATCGGCAATGTGTTCGTATCCGGGGAAAAAGTCGGCGTACTGCCTGCTTAATTCTAAGGTTTTTTCGAGATACGGTTCGACTGCTGCGAAGTTGTTGGCTGCTTTGGCGGTGGCCCAAACTTCGTAGCAGTCGGCTTGGTGGCGGCAGAGTGCTGACATGAAGGTGGCGGGGACTCTGGCGGCGCGATCGTAATCTCTGCGGGCGATGCGGATCAGGCTGGCTGCGGTGGAATCGTAGGGGAGGGTTTGTTCGTAGAAACGCAAGTCTTCTAGGAGTTCGCCAATTTTGGGGTCAGTAAATTTTTCGTGGGATATTTGTTTGAGAGTGGCCAACTGGCGGCCTCTAGCAGTTGCACCTTTGGCAGGCATATAAGTCGCCTGATCCCAATGTAGCAGTGAGGAGGCTGATTCAATGTCCGTAACTTCGCTGAGATATGCTGCGAGTTGAGCGAATTTTGCTTGAGTTTTGTCTAGGGTTTGCATGATTGGGGTTTGTGGTGCTGTTTTGCCTACAAAGGTTGCGGTGCGGCATCTGTATCCATCAATCATTGCTACCCTGAAATCAAGCTAAAAACCGCACTTCTTCCCGTATTGTAAGCAATTTAGAGTCATTCTGGCACAGTTTACGGTATTTTTCCGGATTTAGTTCGATCGCCTTTGATAAGTTTTCGATCGCATTGCGGGTGCTCGTTGCTACAGCTTCCGGGCTATTTTTGCGATCGCCTGCTGATTTTTCTAGGGCGTAGATGCAGGCTTTTTGATAGTAAATATTTGGATCGTCGGGTGTGAGTGCGATGATTTTATCGTAGGAAGATATCGCTTCAGTAAATCGTTCAATTTTTCTGAGGGCGACGGCGCGGTTGTAGCAGGCTTCGATATTGTTGGGCTGCAACTCTAGGGTTTTGTCCCAAGAGCCGACTGCTTCTGCAAAACGTTTTAAGTTGGCTAAGGCCAGGCCGCGGTTGTACCAGGTTTCGCTGTCGTCTGGCTTGAGTGCGATGGCTTTGTCCCAGCAGGCGATCGCGTCTTTAAATTTTCCCATTTGGGCGATCGCCGTGCCGCGTTTGTTCCACACTTCGGGCGAATTCGGCCGCAGTTGCAGGGTTTTGTCGTAGCAAGCAACGGCTTCGGGGTAGAGTTTTTCATCGGCTAGGGCTAAGCCGCGGTTGTACCAGGCTTGATGCAAATCTGGTTTTAGTTCGATCGCTTTGTCGTAGGAGGCGATCGCCGCTGCATTTTGACCCGAGTTTTTCAGGGCGAATGCTTTGTTGTACCAAGCTTCTGAGCAGTCTGCTTTGATGGCGATCGCTTTGTCGTAGGATTCGAGGGCTTCTGAGAATTTTTCTAATTTGACGAGGGTGTTACCGCGGTTCGTCCAAGCTTCGTGATAGTTTGGCTTAAGTTCGATCGCCTGTTCGTAGGAGGCGATCGCTTCTGATAGTCTGTTGAGCTTTCGCAGAACGTTCGCGCGATTATACCACGCTTCTGGATTGTTGGGTTGAATTTTTAATGATTTGTTGTACGCCGAGATTGCTTCTGGTAGCTGTCCCAATTTTCTGAGGGCTACGCCTTTGTTGTACCAAGCTTCGTGAAATTTCGGTTCGAGTTCGATCGCCTTTGACCAAGATTCGAGTGCTGCTGACAAGCGTCCCATTGCTTCTAGGGCGTTACCGCGATCGTACAGCGTTTGAGCGTTTTGGGCGTTGACTGGAATGGATTTTTCCCCAGAGTCGAGAGGCTTTTCTCTGCTAGCTAATTTTTGCAAGGGTTTTCACCTCTTAAATTATGTAAAATTGTCTGTCGTTTCTTCTTTTATATTAAGATGTCGCTGGCTTTTGACCCCGAGCTATAGCTTGTTAATTGTTATTTTTTGATATCTTACAGGAATTTTGGATTTTTTTCAAGTCTAGATTGTGCTATATACGTAAGTATTGAGATTTTAGGTATATATTAATACTTTTTTTAGGACTCACGCAGACAATAGGGGAAAGGGCGATCGGGCTGGGATGTCAAACTCCGCAGCACAAGTATGTAAATGTTCAGTCTTTTTGTGCTTGAATCAATGCTTGAAACTGAGGGTGCGATCGCACTTTGTCAAAATCCGAGTCTGTTTTTGCCATTTCTCGGTATTTGTGAGGATTTAGGGCGATCGCGCGCTGCAAGTTTTGAATCGATAAATCGAGTCGAGCGTGCAGTGCATATTTATCATAAAATGGTGTTATGTTATGACGAAATTATACCGTATTCGGTAGCAGCGGTTGTGTTCCTCAGCAGGTCAGAAGCCTGATGGTGACAATTTATGCAATAAATTTTAGGCTGATATCCGTACCTAGAGCCATTTGCTACAATGATAGATATCCTAAATCTGTGGTGACGATGAACGTTATTCTTGCCATACCAGAAGATCTGCAAACCTATATTGAAGATCAAATTCAGGCAGGGGCTTACACCAATGCGGTAGAGTATTTCCTAGATTTGGTGCAGCAAGATCGCCAGCGAAAACAGGCACAAGCCAAGTTAGAAAATTTGTTGCAAGAGGGTTTAGACTCAGAGGGAGAACCCGTGACTGCTGCATACTGGCAGAAGTTGCGCGCATCGGTTTTCGGTGACGATTCGCCGCAACAGACATGAGTTATCAGTTAATTGTCAAAAATCGTGCTACTCAAGATATCAGGCAACAAGCAAATTATATTCTGGTAAATGGAAATGCTCGTACTGCCCAGCGATTTCTAGAGTTAGCTGAAGCTACTTTTGCCCAATTAGCGACGATACCGGGAATGGGGAAGATCGTGCAATTGGTATCTTCTGGCATGGGGGAAATTCGTCAGTGGCGAATTAAAGATTTTCAGGATTATCTAATCTTTTACCAAATTCAGGACGATCGGGTCGAAATTCTTCGGGTTTTGCATGGTGCTCGGGATTTGGAAGACATTTTATCTAACATCGATGAAGAAGTTTAACCTAGTGCAGCCTGATTGCCGATCGATCTACTAACAGAAGTTCGATCGCCCTAATTCGGCGTTAGGTGCGATCGAACTATCCTTGAATTAACGCTTGAAACTCAGGGTGCGATCGCACTTTGTCAAAATCCGAGTCAGTTTTTGCCACTTCTCGGTATTTGTGAGGATTTAGGGCGATCGCCCGCTGCAAGTTTTGAATAGATGAGTCAACTTGACCGCTTAACGCATAGCAGCAAGCTTTATTATAAAATGCGTCCGGGTCATCTGGTTTAAATTCTAAGACTTTATCGTAGGAGGCGATCGCTTCTTCCCATCTGCCTAATTTACCCAGTGCATTGCCCCGATTGATCCAGGCTTCGTGGTCATCTGTTTTGAATTCTAAGGCTTTGTCGTAGGAGGCGATCGCTTCTTCCAATCTGCCTAAATTACCCAGTGCATTGCCCCGATTGAGCCAGACTTCGTGTAAATTTGGTTTGAATTCTAAGGCTTTGTCGTAGGAGGCGATCGCTTCTTCCAACCTGCCTAAATTAACCAGTGCACCGCCCCGATTGTTCCAGGCTTCGTGTAAATCTGGTTTGAATTCTAAGGCTTTGTCGAAGGAGGCGATCGCTTCTTCCAATCTGCCTAAATTATACAGTGCATAGCCCCGATTGTTCCAGGCATCGTGTAAATCTGGTTTGAATTCTAAGGCTTTGTCGAAGGAGGCGATCTCTTCTTCCAATCTGCCTAAATTACCCAGTGCAATGCCCCGGCCGTACCAGGCTTCGTGGTAATCTGGTTTGAATTCTAAGGCTTTGTCGTAGGAGGCTATCGCCTTTGCAGATTGTTCAGCAAAGTCATACAATAAAGCTTGTTCATAAAACAATTCAGCTTTTTGTTCAGGTGTTTGCCTGTCTTCATCAATTAAAGTTTGAATTCTCACCAATTCCCGTTTGCGTTCTTCGGGAGTCAGAGACACATAATCTTCTTTCTTCCATCTTTCCGAACAAGCTTTGATTGATTCTGCTTGCAGGCTGTCTCCATCCATCGAAAACTTAAACAAACTCGATCGCCAATCAAAAAAATCTGGTGCGCGCTGAATAAAATAATTCACAACAAACTTAGGCACTACAAACACAAAGCAAATCTTAAAATTATCTCGAAATCGTTCTCGCTGCTGGTTTAAATTAATTAAAACAGGCGGCACTCCCCGCCAACTGTAAGAATAAATATCCTTACTTTCCCATCCAAGTGCCTTTTTTTCTTGTTCGTACTCGTAAAGCGAATATTCTAAACCCTTGACAAACAGGATATTGATTCGATCGCGATTTGGCAACTCTTCAATTAGATCGTAAAAATTATAAACCGCCTTATCCAACGGCAAAACCTCAATTCTTGGCTGTGGAATATCAGTTTTAACTCGCGAAATCAAGCGTTCCCCCTCCGCCGGCGAACACTCAACAAACAGCAACCGAAAACCATCTGTCCGCTTGAGAGAGCGCACCAGAGCTTGATATTCTTCCTCTGGTTCTGCTGGTGGCAAATCTTCGTCCCAATCGATCGCTTTTGGTTTCATGACTCAAGTAGTGCGACAGCATCCTTAAATTGCTTAATACCTTTAATCAGCGGGTGAACGTCATACCAAACCTGCATTTCTCCTTCATCATTATAGTATCGATATTCCAAAATACAGCGGCTGAACAGCAAATTGCGGTGCTGTTCGTCATTAAGTATCTCCCGATCGACAGATACTTTAGCTAAAATTGACCAGTCATCTTTTCCAGGAACACTGCAATAAACATTACGTTCTTTTGTAATCGACCTTTGCACCGCTTTTGCAGTAATTGGCAACTCATCTATCTGATTTATCGCTCCTTGCAAAATCGACAGCAAATTCCTGACGTGACCCCCGCTCATCAAACACAGATTTTCTAGGGCTTCTGTGGTATCAAATAACTTTGTTTCTAAACATAAATTCGGAGCTACTTTTTTTACCCGCTTCTCAATCACCTCTTTCATTTTAGCAAGTCCGGGCAGGTAAATTTCACCGCTGGGATTGCATACCATAATCATTGGCAGCACTTGCGGAATATTATTATAATTGTTTCTTAAATCGCTCGCTCGATTGGAATGCACCATCGCGATGGGCACAGTGTAAACGACGTGACAATCTAAAGCTTTGAGTTGTTCGCTACGATCTAAAAAAATTTCGTCGAGATTGCTGCGTTCTCCTCCGTCCTTAGAAAACGGTACAATCTTATCTAAATTATCGGCAATTACTACCAGTTGCAAATATTGGGCCGGCAACTTTTTTTTAGCAGCACCAATAAACTCATTCAGCGCCTCAATCAGTGTTTGCGTGTAGGGATTAACTTTTTCTCGGATTTTTTGGCGCAAACTCGGTTCGTTTCTCACATTTGCTGTCAGCTTGGCAAACTGAGCAATTTGCATTTCCAAACTCAATGTTTCAAAAGATACTTTTGTCAGCGCTAAATCTTTTAAATCGTTCCAACGGTCTTTCATCCAATCGCGCAAAGGTTTTGAATCAGTATCTTTAATAGTTTCTAATAAATGTCTGGTGCAAGCCAGCAAAATATCTGTATATTCAGTATCTTCTGGATTGATATCTTGTTCGTCAGCCGCGAAATAAACTACAAAATAACCTTTGTCTTGTAAATGTTTTTCCAGCCGCAGCAATTCAGTAGATTTTCCGGCGCCGCGATGTCCTGCATACAACTGACAAGTATTTTGTTCGGAACGTTGAATGTTGCGTCCCAAGTCTTTGGTAATATTGTCATCTCCCCGCACTTCCCCACAGTCAACATATTGGGGGTCGCCTGCTGGTAAAGGAGAATATGGGTTAAAGGCGTTGTAGAGCTTTTTTAGTAGTTGTTCTGTATTTTGAGTCATAATTTTTTCGGTGTTTTTGTTTTTTTAATAAGTATAGTTGCAATCATTTTATTATGCCTCGACTCGATATTGAGTCTGGTGCGTCGCTATGAGATTGTCTGTCAAGTTTATGGCTTGTCAATGGCGACGCACCCTACTACCTTAACTAGGTAGAGAGGAATAAATTCCTTACTACGAACCTTTGTTTTTAGGCTTGGTATTTTTTCAGGGTTGCGACTTTTTCGGGGAAGATGTCGATCGCCATTTTGTCATCATACCTAGTTGCCAGCGATCGCCTCACCTCGCCCAAAAACAGCGGCTGCGATAGACCCGGTTCCGGATGTACCACCGTCCGAACCCTGATTGTCATGTAGTCTCTTCCGCTTCCAGAACGCCCTGGGGAGTACAAATCCGCAGCCACTTGTCGCATCGTGGCTTCTAACTCCGACTCAGTAATCGAAGGTGGCACGGTAACTACTGTTTGGGCGCCGCCGGTATCGTAAACTAAAGAATAGCGAACTGCACCGGGAATTTCTGTGCGCGAAAACAGTCCCAAACCGAGACCGAATATACTCGCAGCAATGACGCCCATAAAGCTGGTCACTCCTACTAATCGGAAGCGAAAACCCCATTTCAAGATAAATGCTATGATTGTTAAAACAAACAAAGCTGCTGTTAGAATTCCCGCCCATTGGGCGTACATTAAAAGGTTAGAATTTACGTTCATTTGTCAATTTAGTAATTGGTAATTGGTCATTGGTAATTGGTCATTGGTAATTGGTCATTGGTCATTGGTAATTGGTCATTGGTCATTGGTAATATCTAAGGCTGTGACTAAGAAATTATACTATACTTCCGAATCGCAAAAGATACGGAACTCAGCAGAATAATCGTACTAAATTATTATTTAAATTTAACTATCGCGGTTCTCAAAAAAGTGAGGATAGCCCAATGCCCAATGCCCCACCCTTCGACTTCGCTCAGGGCGAGATGCCCAATGCCCAATGCCCCATGCCCAATGCCCCATGCCCCACCCTTCGACTTCGCTCAGGGCGAGATGCCCCATGCCCAATGCCCAATGCCCCATGCCCCATGCCCCATGCCCCATTAGCTTTTTCTGGCCACAAGCAAATAAGTCATCATATCGCCTTTGCCTTTGACCGAAATCACGCCGCGCTGCTCAAAAATGTACTTGTCGCGCAGGCGCTCGTAGGTAGCAACTGTCACCTGAATGGCACCGGGGACGCCTTGAGATTCCATGCGGGAAGCTGTATTTACCGTGTCTCCCCACAAATCGTAAGTAAATTTTTTAGTCCCGATGACGCCAGCTTCCACCGGGCCCGTGTGGATGCCGATGCGGATGCTGAGCGGCTGACCTCCCTTGGTGCGGATCTGAGTCATTGCTGCTAGAATCTCGATCGCCATTTCGGCAATACTTTCGGCGTGGTTGTCGCTGGGCCTGGGCAAACCGCCGACTACCATATAAGCATCGCCGATCGTCTTAATTTTCTCAAGTCCGTAGCGATCGGCCAACTCGTCAAAAGCCGAAAAAATTTCGTTGAGCAATTCTACCAACTCCGCTGGCGACAAATGAGCCGAAAGCTTGGTAAAACCGACCAAATCGGCAAACATCACAGTAACTTCAGCGAAACTGTCGGCGATCGTACTTTCCCCTTCTTTGAGGCGCTGCGCGATCGGGCCCGGTAAAATATTTAACAGCAAACGCTCGGACTTTTCCTTTTCCAAGGCCAACTCGCGCAAATACGTCTGTTCCTTATCGCGCAGCCGCTTCTTTTCCAGACAAGCGCTAATCCGAGCCTTGAGCAATACCGGATTGAAAGGTTTAGAAAGATAATCCTCCGCCCCCAACTCAATACAGCGGACAATACTGTCAATATCGTCCACCGCCGAAATCATAATTACCGGGATGTAGCGCAACTTCTCATCGGCCTTGAGATGTTCCAGAACCTGATAGCCGTTCATTTGCGGCATCATAATGTCCAGGAGCACCAAATCAAAAGGCTCTGCGCGCATCAGTTCCAGAGCTTGGACACCATCTTCTGCAACAGTCACCGCGTGGCCTTGACGCTGAAGTCGGCGGGCCAGCAAATCGCGGTTCACCTCATTGTCGTCAACAACCAGCACGCTGCCCTCGTCAGCTTTCATGTCATCGCCTCTTTGAGCAGCGTTTCGATCTTACCCAAAAGTCGGGGAAACTCGACCGGTTTGGTGTCATAGTCGTCGCAGCCTGCCGCCAGACACTTTTCGCGATCGCCAGCCATTGCGTGAGCTGTCAGCGCAATCACCGGAATCGTTTTAGTCTCAGGAGCAGCCTTAATTTGCTGGGTTGCTTGCCACCCGTCAAGCACTGGCAAACTCATATCCATTAGAATCAAATCCGGTACTTTTGCGAGCGCCATCGACACTCCCTCAGCACCGTCCACTGCAATAAAAACCTCGTGTCCCTTGCGCGCCAGACGCCGGGACAGCATATCCCTGTTCATTTCGTTATCTTCGACCAACAGGATTTTAGCCATTGGTGTTCTCCTTGCCTTTCGAGTCGTACCTGCGATCGAGCCTGTCATTCACTATAGAGCGAACATCGCGCAGCAAAGTATCGCAACTGTAGACTCCCTTGTGTAAAACCCGATCGACATAGCCGTTGAGCTGCTGCCTTTCGGCGGGAGTCAGGTCCTTAGCAGTAATCACTACTATTGGTATAGGATCTCCAGAATGCGACTTGCGAAGTTCGGCGATTAACTCAAAACCATCCATTTCCGGCAGCATCAAATCCAGCAATATCAGTTCCGGGCGAGCAACTGCTAGCTGTTCGAGAGCAGTGCGTCCGCTGTCAGCTTCCGCCACCGCCCAGCCTTTTTTTTCTAGTATGCGCCGCAGGATTTGGCGTGTAGCATCATCATCTTCCACAACTAATATCTGACCGGGCAAGCTCTGAGCGGCCGCCCCGTCTTGGTCGCGTCGGTACTTATTCAACAAGGCCACCAGCCGTTTGCCGTCCACTGGTTTGGTGAGGTAGTCCGAGGCACCCAATGCAAAGCCGAGGCTTTTGTTGCCCACAAAGGATAGCAGGATTACCGGAATTTCGGCAAGGTCAGGATCTGCCTTCAGGGCGGAGAGCACGGCCCAGCCATCCATTCCGGGCATAATCACGTCGAGGGTAATCGCATCCGGGCGCAGTTGCTTCGCGAGCCTGAGGGCTTGCTCGCCACCGCCAGCGACTTCGATGTGCAGTCCTTGGCGAGCCAGGGTGCGCTGGATCAAATCCCGCGAAATCGGGTCATCGTCAACTACCAGAACCGTGCCGACAGCGGGGGCGTCTGTGGCCCTAATGGTGTCGCGAACATTGTTGCGGATTTCCGGCTGTTTGATGGCGCTGGGCAACAGTACAGTGAAAGTTGTGCCTGCACCCAACTCGCTTTTAGCCTCAATGCTGCCGCCCATCATCTGACAGAAGCGCTGGCTGATAGCTAATCCCAAACCGGTGCCGCCGTACTGCTTGGTTGTCGAGGCGTCAGCTTGGGTAAAAGGTTGAAAAACTCGCTGCAATTGCTCTTTTGTCATGCCGATGCCGGTGTCTGTGACGCGAAAACCTAAAAATTCGGAGTTGGAAATTAAAATTTGGGAAGATTCCTCTTGATTTTTCATTCTTAATTGTTCATTTTTAATTTTTTCTACTCCGATCGCAATTTTCCCGTTTTTGGTGAACTTGGCAGCGTTGCTGAGCAGGTTCAGCAGCACTTGCCGAACTTTGGTCATGTCGGCGTGCATAGTATCAAGGTTGTCTGGACAGTAAATTTCTAGGGTATTGCCGTTTTTTTCCACCAGCGGGCTAGCCGTAGCCACAGCGCTTTCAATTAGGGCGCTGATGTCGAAGGTTTCTAAGTAGAGATCCATTCGCCCTGCTTCAATTTTAGAGATATCGAGGATGTCGTCGATCAGGGACAGCAGGTGTTTTCCTGCGGTGCGGATTTTTTCGAGATCCGAGATGGATTCGGCGCTGCCCAATTCTTGGGCTTCTTCTTTGAGCATTTCGCTGTAGCCGATGATGGCGTTGAGCGGCGTGCGTAGTTCGTGGCTCATGTTGGCGAGAAACGTGCTTTTTGCCCGGTTGGCTGATTCTGCTGCTTCTAGGGCCGACTGCATGGTGGATTCTGCTTGTTTGCGATCGGTGATGTCGGTGACAGTGCCTTCATAGTATAAAACCCTGCCGCTGGCGTCGCAGATGCTGCGCGCGTTTTCGGAAATCCAAATTATGGTGCCGTCAGCGCGGTATACTTGCGATTCAAAT
This sequence comes from Microcoleus sp. bin38.metabat.b11b12b14.051, assembly GCF_013299165.1. Lineage (NCBI taxonomy): Bacteria > Bacillati > Cyanobacteriota > Cyanophyceae > Oscillatoriales > Microcoleaceae > Microcoleus > Microcoleus sp. bin38.metabat.b11b12b14.051. The sequence continues at coordinate 140,486 of NZ_JAAFKD010000006.1, read as the reverse complement.
TTTGACACTTGGCGGCTCGCGTCCAATTGGGCGACAAACTCGGCTCGTCGCTTGGGGTCTACGTATAGTTGGCGCTTGAGATTCGGGATCTCTGCGATCATTTGGGCGACTGTTTCGTAGCCGTAAATGTTGGCTAGCGCGGGGTTTGCGGTGAGGTAGCGCCCGGTCGGCGTTGTCTGGAATATGCCTTCGGCTGCGTTTTCAAAGATGTTGCGGTATTTGGTGGCGGCGGATGGTGTGGTGACTTCTGCTCGCTGGCGTTCTATAGTATTGGCGATGGTTTCTCCTAGCTTTTTTAGAGGTGTGGATATTTCGGTCGATCGACTGTTTCCCGGGCTGCAACTGTCGAATCCGAGAAATCCTATGAAGTTTTTGCTGCTGCCAATTAGGGGAATAATTATCAGCGATCGCTGATTTTTTTGAATTTGGTTTAATTCGGTTGTTTGGGAATCTGCCGTTGCTATTTTATCGGCTATTTCGGATGGATAATTTATCAATAATTCGCCCGAAATGTTGCCATCATAACTGGCAATTTCTGCAAATTCTGAAGGTAGGAGTTCGGCGATTTCTTTGATGTGGAGATTTGGGGCGCGAGCGAGCTTTTCTGCTAGCATTGGGATGTTGGCGGTGTCTGTGCTGTCTGTTATTTCTGCACTGCCGTCAGCGCACCACTCGTGGGTTTTGTCGGCGCGGGTTTTGTCTTCGGATAACAAGTAGATGTAACTGCGCTCACAGCCGCTGAATGTGCCGATTGCTTCCAGGGTGCGATCGATACCTTTGTCTATTTCCGAGCCCCGCAGGCAGAGCAAATTGGTTGACAAAGTAGCAATCAACTGATCTAATTCTAGGCTGTGCCAAGATTCTTCCACTTTTTGTTCGGTAACGTCTCGAAATATCCAAACTCTGCCGACTGTTTTCGCTCCTAGTTTTGATGGCAACGAATTTAATTCTCTAATTTTTCCGTCTTTAAATTCTAACAATTCGCTGGTTTGAGGAGCTGAGTCAGCCTCCAATGCGATCGCGTTTTCAATAAACTTTTTCGGGTCTTTTAATTTCCCTGCGTCCAGACCCATTGCTGCTTCTCTCGTTTTTTTGACGTGACCTTCAGCAGAGCTGCTCAATTTTATCAGATTCGCGCCCACACCCCACATTTCCACAATTTTTTGATTAAAATAGCATACATCGCCGCCTTTGTCAACTGCAATAATTGCAGCATCTGTAGCTTCTAAAACTTCTTGGAGCATCGAGAGCGATCGCTCTTGTTCTCTGGCGGCTTGTTGGTGTTCCCTCATCTCAAAAAATACCAAAACTGATATTTCACCACCCTCAACTGCGGGATTGAAAAAATAGGATACTGGTAAAATCTTGCCGTCGCGGCAGAGAAACTCACCTTCCCAACAGTTGTAAGGTTGACGGGAGTCGATCGCCTCTTGCAAACAACAGAGTGCAGGTGTTAGATCCTCAGAAGAGCCAATGCTTGACGGCTGTTTCAACGCCGTGAGAATTGGCAATTTGTTGCCTTTGTTTTGGGGGCTATTGATGCGCTCTAGCAGCCCCAAGCCTGCAAGTTCCGATTCCGCCCAGCCCAGCAACCGTTGGGCCTCTGGATTCACCGAGATCGCCAACCCCTTGGAGTCAAGGATGCACAATCCCACCCCCAAACTGTTGACAGTCGCCCGCAGCCGATCGACTTCTGAAGCTGTTGGAGAGTCTTGAGGAAACTGGGGCGAAGAAGTCAAATCCTCCAAGCACCCCACGGGTTGGGAGTTCACACCCGCCTGCTGCTGAGGTTCCTGCTGTCTCCGAGCGCCGTCGTAGCTACAGCTTACCTGCTCTAAGAATAGCTGCCACTGCTCGGCAGTAGGAGGGGGGGAGTCGCTGGCTAAACCGAGTTGTTCGAGTTGGCGCTGGAGGTGGGGATGCATATTTTAGGGCGCTTTTTAGGCAACTTTATAAAGTATATCTTTTTAATTAATAGTATATATACGCAGCTATACAGTTACTGGAAAGGTAGGGAATCGAAGTATCTCGCGGGTTCTACTTAGAAATCGATCGTATGCGATCTCTCTCTATCTTTCAAACAGGGCTGATTATATTTACCCTCAAAACTTTTTTCTTTGTCAATAAACCGAGTCAATAAACTCCGGCTGTCAAAGTCGGCCGCCCCTTCACAAATGGTATCATCTTATCAGGTAAACTAACGCTCAAGAAATCGGTTTCAGGGAAAAGTGGCTTTGTTGACGGCTCCAGAGATGGGAATCAACCGGGTTTCTGGATCTGCTAGCGGATGGGTTTAACCTAATTACAGGAATGTTTTAGTTGGTTTTGACTGTCGGTTGCCCTTTCCGGGGCTTGATAATCGATGCTCAGCGGGGCGATCGACCCGTCAGGCGTCTCGTTTAATAAAATTGGCCCGCACGATCTTAGCAGTAGGGTGTGGATAGTGCGATCGATCTCTGAGTAAAAATCAACTTTTCCAAAAGCGACGCACCTGAACACATCTGAGTTAAGGAAATTTGCCCGGGCGATTGGGCTCGCCCGGAAAGCTGGTGTTTCAGGAGATTAACTTCTACATTTTTGTGCTTAACCCAGAGGTATTGGATCGACCCTCAGGATCGAACGGGCTGTTTGATGGTGAGGGAGGTGGTGATCAGAAAGTGCGATCGCGCGATCGTACTTTCTGAGCATCTGAATCAAGTCGTGTCTGGTAAAATAAAGTATTTTACGATATTTGTTCGCGCGCCGACGACAGAGGAATCTGTGTTTTGAGGGTTCACCTATTTGATCAGCGCCATTCGGGCAAATACAATATCATTTATGAGTTGGCAGCGAAGAGTTTAGTTTTATAGCAATCGCCACAGCGGTGAGGACATAAATAATACCATTTTTCTAAAGTAGTGTTATACAATCACCCCCCCAACCCCCCCCTTACTAAGGGGGGGCTAAGAGTTCATCTCTAGCAAATCTTTATAAAATTGGTATAACCTCATGAATAGATCCCCTCGTCCATAGCAGAAACGGTTTGATTTCCTTGACGAAGCAACTGTCCACCCCTCGACTTCGCTCGGGGCAAGCTGTCCACTGTCAACTGTCCACTGCTATACATGGCAGGTAAGATTCATCAATCTTTGATGCCATTCGAGGAAACCGTTCCTTAACGCACCAGAAGAAAATTCTGGAGGCTGGTAGGCCGGGTGAGAGCAAGAAATAGCGATTGACAATAAGCGTCAAAAATGTTTATTTTTCAGAGTTGTCGGTGAATAATAATGTTGAATGGTCGCCCAAAAAAGCTGGGAGCAGAAGTGTAAAAGTAGAACCTTTATCTAATTCGCTGAAGGCGGAAATTTCTCCGCCCATCATTTCGCAGAATTTCTTAGTAATTGTCAGACCCAAACCAGTGCCGCCGTACTTTTTAGTAGTTGAGGAATCGGCTTGGGTGAAAGGATCGAAGATTTTGGCTAACTGTTCCGAACTCATCCCAATGCCGGTATCTTTGACTGTAAAAACGATCCAATCCCGAGGGGAAGAGCCGGAAGGCGAGCTATTGTCGGTGGGGGCGCCACCTCTATAGACTCCAAGTTGTTTGTTTCTTTTGGCAGCCTCGGCGGGGGTTTCGGGGGAGCGGGTAACGGTGAAAGTTATGGTGCCGGAGCAAGTAAACTTGGAGGCGTTGCTGAGGAGGTTGAGCAGCGACTGGCGGAGTTTAGTCAAGTCGGTTTGCATCGAGCCAATATCTTCGGGGCATTGTATTTCTAATAGATTGTTATTTTTATCTGCCGTCGGCGCGATCGTGGCTACTACTTGGTCAACCACATTTAAAATGGTAAAGGTTTCGACGTGCAAGTCGATGCGGCCGGCTTCTATTTTAGAGAAGTCGAGAATGTCTTTAATCAGGGCTAGCAAGTGCTGTCCGGCGGTGTTAATTTTCTGGAGGTCGTTGATGAATTCATCGGCGCCGAGGTCTCGGGCGTCTTCTTGCAGGATCTCGCTGTAGCCGATGATGGCGTTGAGAGGGGTTCTGAGTTCGTGACTCATGTTGGCGAGAAAGATGCTTTTCGATCGATTTGCAGATTCGGCGGCTAAGGCGGCGCGGCGGAATTCTTCGGAACGCAAGCGCTCGGTGATGTCGCTGGTCATGATTAACACGCACTGAGTGCTGCCGAGGTCGATCAGTTCTCCTGACAGCAGCCAGTCGCGTATGTCGCCGAGTTTGGTGCGAATTTTGATTTCTTGGTTGCCGATCGAATTTTGGGCTTCCAACATCTGGGCGAGCCGCCGCCCGTCTTCGGAGTTGACCCACATTCCTAAATCGCTGGGGGTGCGGCCAATAAATTCGTGTCGCAGCCAGCCTAAGGAGCGTAAAAAGCTGTCGTTGGCATCGAGGAAGCGTGCGTCTGTGAGCGTGCAGATGCCGATCCCGACTGGGGAGGCGTGAAAGGCTTTAGAAAATCTTTCTTCTGAAGCGCGCAGGGCTGCTTCGGCGCGCTTTCTGTCTGTGATGTCTTGGACTGTGCTGCTGATGTAGAGCGAGTTGACGGCGGCTTGTTCGCAGACTGTGCGCTGGCTGCCGTCGGGGAGTGCCAGCCTGTAGTCGATGCTGTAGGGCTGTTGCTCAAATAAAGCGGCGTCGATCGAGGTTTTGACTAATTCTCTGTCTTCGGAGTGGACGTATTGCAAGAAGGCTTCGAGGCTGGGTGGAAAAGTTCCCGGCCGCTGTCCCAGGATGCGATAAATTTCTTCTGACCAGCGCAATTGCTGAGTGTTGAGGTCTAAGTCCCAGTTGCCTAGCTGGGCGATGCGTTGCGCGTTGGCGAGGCTGGCTTCGCTGGCGCGCAAGGAGGTTTCAGCTTGGTGGCGTTCGGCGACGGTGGCTGCTAATACTAAGCCGGTGACGGCGATGACGGCGATGAAGGCTTGCAGCGATAAGAGTGCTTGGGGGATGCTGCTGGCGTGTTTGAGAAAGGGGCCGCTGCCTCGGGCTATGCCCCAGATGGCGAAGCCGCAGAGGATGAAGTTGGAGAGGGCCGTGTAGCGCTGGCCGAACCGAAAGGCTGCCCAAACTACTAGGGGAAATGGTAAGTATTCTAGGGGATAGCGGGCGTAGGCGGCGCGGGTGCGGGAACAGAAGACGAGCCAGCCGACTGCTAGCAGCAGCAACAGCCATATCGCGCGTTCGAGGAGCTGTTGGTGGCGGTGGGTGCCGATTTTGGGCAATTTTTGCCATGTCAGCAGCAGCGGGGCGACGAGCAAAATTCCGAGAGCGTCTCCTACCCACCAACTTCCCCAAATCGTGCCAAAATTGCTCCAGCTAGATAAACCGGTGACGCACACGAGGATGCTGCCGATGGTGGAGTTGATCAGGGTAGAGCCTAGGGCTGCTAGTCCGACTATTCCTAAAACGTCTTTGAGCCGATCGAGCCCGGCGCTAAAGTTAATTTTCTGCAACAGGTAAGTTCCCGTCCACGCTTGCAGGGTTCTGGCGCCCGCCGAGATCAATGCCGTGGCGATGTTGGCCGACGGTACGTTCATGCTGAACAGGAAGCCTCCGATCGCGATTCCCGGCCACAGTTGGCGCCCGAACAGCAGCAGGGCGACTTGGGCAATTCCAGCAGCAGGCCACATGGGGTAGATTTCTGTGCTGAGGGTGAGGGTGCCAATGGCGAATTCGGAAGCCGCATAGTAGATGAGGGCGATCGCGCCTACTGCGAGGAAGTACCGCCAAGAATGTCCTTTGATTGCGTTAAGGAACTTTGTCTGCATTGTCGTTTGGGGAAAAGGTGGACGGTTGTTAGGGTCTCAGTAGGTGGCACGGGACGGGCACACGGTAGGGAAAATCTTTCTATTAAGTGATGGTAGGTCATGGGTGGTAGGTAGGGGGAGAACCTGTCGATCTCACTTTTTTTAACGCCCTCAACCGCACGGTTTGTTTGGGCTGTGCGATCGAATCTGCACATAAATTTGGGGAGCATCCCTTTTTTGCCAATATATCTGCAATGGCGAAGCACTCGCTCGCCGGATTTGGGATTTTGGTTAAAGATTTATTACCGAGCGACTGCGGGTGTCTTTTCGTATCGGGCGATCGGCGCTCGATTTTACCTAACATCTTGTGACATTCTCAATACTAAAAAACAGATAAGAGCGACACAAAATCTCAGCTTTCAGGTCAACCCGGGTCAAGAAACCCGGTTTCTGACTAGAAGTACCGGCGGCAATGATTTTAACTGAATTTTCACCAATTATATCGAGGATTCAAATCTGCGGAAGGGGAAGGGGTAGAGATCAAAAAATCCTGGTCGATTACCTTTTTCCCTTTTTCCCGATGACCTTTTTCTTAATTATCAATTACCTTTTTTCCAATATCTAAGGTTAGTGTCAAACGCTGTTGAGCTTCTTTGAGGGCGTCTTGGGGGTCGCGGCCCAGAAGGGTTGCTTCTATGGCGCGACCGAGGTTTTCTGACACCCGGGAGTAGCCTGAGATAATTGGGCGCGATCGCGCTGAGTTCATTTGTTCTAAAAACACTCGCAAAACAGGGTTTTTTTCCACAAAGTTTCGATAATTTTGGCTCTGTCTCGATTTTAAGTTGATTGGCAAGTAACCTGTTCCTATTGCCCAGGCTGTTTGGAATTCTTCGCCGATCGCGTATTCTAAGAATTCTAGGGCAGCTTTCTCGCGTTCAGGCGAAGTTTTCATTAAAAATATGTTTTCACCCCCTACGACGGCTGCGGGACGCTTGAGGGCGGGTACAGGCATCACTGCGTAGTCGATCGCGCTTTGCTGCAATTGTGCTAGCGTCCAAGGCCCGGTGATTTGCATGGCAACTTTGCCGACGATGAAGTTGTCGAGCTCGTAACCGCGCTCTGGTGCTGACAGTATTGCTGAACATTCTTTTAACAAATCGCTCCACAATTCTAAGGCGGCGAGAGAACCGGGATTGTCGATTTGAGGTACGGCAGTTTGAGGTGTCCCGGCCAACAGTTCGCCGCCTGCACTAAACATGAATGGCAACCAAGTGAATACTGTCCATTCTCCTTTGCCTAGGGAGAGCACTAGGCCGTGTCGGTCGGGGTGGCAGTCTCCGTTGGTGTCTCGTGTGAGCGATCGGGCTGCTTGCTTGAATTCTTCCCAATTTTGCGGTACTTGTTTGATGCCTGCGGCTTTAAATAAACTGGGACGGTAAAATACGGCGGCGTTGTTGGTGGCGAGGGGAATTGACCAAGTGTGTCCTCCGAGTTCCATTGACTCGAAGAGTGACTGGTAGATTTCGGCTTTGCGGGGCGATTTGTCGAGCCAGTTTTCTAAGGGTTGAATTGCGTTTAGTTCTGCCAGCTTTCCGGCAATTGTGGGAACGTTCCACAGCAAATCCGGCGGTGCACTTCCTACTATTGCTGTCAGTATTTTTGGCAGTTGTTGGTCTGGTTGCCCGATGTAAATCGGTTCAATTTGGATGTTGGGATGTGTTTTGTTGAATTTGTCCGTGAGGGTTTTAAATACATCGCGATTGGGTGGCGGATTGATGCCGTGCCACAGTGTGAGTTTAATTTGTTCGGTGTTGGTTCTGGCGTTTTTACAGCCGCTTAATATTAGAAAATTTAAGGTAAGTAAAATGCAGGCAATCCGTTTGATTTGAGTTTTAAAGGCTGGGAATAATTGGGATAAAATCATTTTTTAGTTGTATTTAGGGAAGAAGATTTTTTTTACCGCAGATGGACGCGGATGGACGCGGATGGTTAGAGGTTGGTGAAACTGCTGGAATCTCAGCAGTCTGGGGGGAGGTGTTTGGAAACAAAACCCTGAAAACTCAAGCCCTAGTCTATCCTGTTGCCAGATCCGATCGCAAGGAATTGCCGTCAAGTGCGATCGCCCTGTTTGCTAAATGAGGCATTTCGACAGGCTCGAATGCGGGAATTTGCTTAATAGACCTCTTGCAAAAATAGTTAGGAACGGGCAAGATGCCCGTTCCACAAAGATATTTTTTATGTGGAACGGGCATCTTGCCCGTTCCAAAAGTTGATAAAAAAGATTTTTGCAAGAGGTCTAATAGCGATCGGCTGACTTGTTCGTTATGAATACATTTTTCTGGTAGTGCGGTATCTGCAAACAAGCTGCGACTGGCTGGCTGCGGCATATTCAAGGAGTTTCCCCTGTTTCGGGAGATATGATAAAATCGACATTAGCAGTAAAATTGGTGAATCAGATGACAACTTTTAGTGTAGAACAATTAGATTTAACTTTGGAAGAATGGATGCAAAATCCTCCTGACGGGACAGAGTGGGCGGATGGTAAAGTGATAGTCAAACATCCTGTAGAATTTGTCAATGGAGAAGTAGTAGGGAAACCGGGAATGACTGCAAAGACTCGTCGAATTCAAGCTAGATTAGTACGCTATTGGGGCATTTACATGGACTCAAGCGCCCAAGGCGGTGAGGTTTATGTGGAAGTTACTTGTCAAACTCTCAAAAAAGGGCGAATACCGGATGTATCTTATATTACTCCTGAACTGTTGGCGGAAGTTGGAGAGTTTTCAGTTTTGCGGCAGAGTTTTCCGCTGGTAGCTGAGATTGTTTCGCCTAGCGATTTTGCTGATGATGTTTTTGCAAAAGCGCAGGAGTATTTAGACTCTGGTTGTCGCGAAGTTTGGTTGCTATTTCCGAAGAGTAGTTGGGTGTTAGTAATTACTCAAGGTGATGTGGTTTTATTTAAGTCTGGTGAGGTGGCGAAGACTCAGCTTGTTTTGCCAGGTTTTAGTGTGGCGGTGGATGAGTTAATGGCGTAATTTTGTTATGATTATAAAAACGAACTAAATATTTATGAAAATTGTTTTTTTTGGCACTCCTGATTTTGCGGTTCCTACTTTGTCGAGTTTGCTGAGTCACCCTGATTTTGAGGTGGTGGGTGTGGTGACTCAGCCGGATAAGCGCCGGGGAAGGGGTAATAAATTGATGCCTTCACCGATAAAAGATGTGGCGTTAAATCACAGTCTCCCGGTTTTACAGCCGCGCCGAATTAAGAAGGATGCGGAAACTATTGCTAAGTTGCAGGAATCTGAGGCGGATGTGTTTGTGGTGGTGGCTTATGGCCAGATTCTTTCTCAGGAAATTCTGGATATTCCGAGTTTGGGTTGTGTGAATGTTCACGGTTCAATTTTGCCGAAGTATCGCGGGGCGGCGCCGATTCAGCGCTGTCTGGTTAATGGGGAAAAAGCTACTGGAATTACCACGATGCTGATGGATGCTGGTATGGATACTGGGGCGATGTTATTGAAGGCTTTTGCTGGTATTTCGCTGTTGGATAATGCTGATTCTTTGGGTGATAGACTGTCAGATGTTGGGGCGGATTTGTTGGTGGAAACTTTGGTGAAGTTGAGGGATGGGGATGTTAAGCCTGTTGTTCAACATGATGATGAGGCGACTTATGCGCCGATGATTAAGGCTGCGGATTTGGTGCTGGATTGGTCGAAAAGCGCGATCGCCCTTCATAATCAAGTTAGGGGTTTTTTCCCGGATTGCACTACGACTTTTCGCGGTAATTCTCTGAAGGTGATTGCGACTGTGCCCGTGGGGCCGGAATATTGGCTGCAATTACCTGCGGAGTTGAGGGTTTTGGAACGGGAATGGCCGGTTTTGGCCGAGTTGTCGGGCGCAAATGGGGAGGTTGTCAGGGTTGTGAAGGGCTTTGGGGCGATCGTCCAAACTGGCGACGGTTTGCTATTATTGCGAGAGGTACAGTTGGCGGGTAAAAAAGTTCAGTCTGGAGTGGATTTTGCCAATGGTACTCGGTTAGCTGCGGGTGAGGTTTTGGGGGTTAAATTGTAGGTTTAGGGCGGGCTCTCCGGCCCACCCCACAACATTCATTATAAGACTAGGCGGTTGAAACCGCTGTCTTATCTAAAATTCGACCAAAACTTCCTCTTCAATTCCCAACAAATCTCGCGCCGCCTCTAACATACTTTCAGTAATATCTTTCAAATCTTCGCGACTTCCTAAATAAGTTTTCAAAGCGTCTAACGGTTCTATACTATTATTAGCATTCAATTCTGGCAGCCTCGGCCTTGCTAGCTGGCTGACTAATTCCGGCTGAATTGTGTAACTGTGGGCTGCGCCGAGAAGTGCGTGCAATTCTGCGTTATCAATTAAGTCTAATTGTTCCGATCGCAATTGGTAGATCAATCTGACGACTGCATCTTGAATTTCCTTCTTCCCAATGGCCTTCACCAAGTCAGCTTGCGGGGTTTCGGATTCGGACACCTTTACCTTAATCGTCAGAAACACTCGCACGGGTAACGCGCAAAATTCCCATTCGGCTTTGCCGCGTTCCAAATTAATCAACACAAAGCCTTTGTCTTCTTTCTCTTCGCTAAAGTCAACTCGTTCGATGCTTCCGGGATAAATTACGGGCGGATCATTGCTAGCGTTGAGATTCTGGTGTTTGTGGACGTGGCCGAGCGCAACGTAGTCGAAACAAGGGCGTTTTAGCATGGCTACGGGTATATTAAAACCTTTTCCCACTGCTAAAAAACGTTCCGCCCCCAGGCTTGCTTTATCTGCCATTAAGTGCGCTAATAGTACGGTGGGGATGTTTGGATCGAGGCGGCGGATTTCGCCTTCCATTGCGATCGTCAGTTTTTCGGTTAATAATTGGTTAACGTCGCCCACAGACAGGCTTTCAGTCTCGGATTTGGTCATTAAGGTCGATCGCGTCAACCAAGGTAGCGTCACCACCTGTACGGGCCCGCTGCGGGTGTGTATGAGGTGCGTTTCCAGGCGATCGCCTACAATAAACTTAGGTATTCCCAAAGTCCGATAAATTCCCAAACTCGCGCCGCCCTGTCCCTGGGAATGTTGGTCGTGATTTCCTACTAGCAAAACCGTCGGAATTTGCGCCTCTACCAAGCGGCTAAACTGGCGCGCAAAAGCCTCTTTTACAAACGGTGGCGGCGTTGAATCTGGGAAAGCGTCGCCGCCGAATATAACTAAGTCTACTGGTTCAGAAATTGCTCTGTCCATACATTTACTTAGCGTGGCGGCGAAGTCTTCTAGTCTTGTATTTAACCCGGTTTCTGGATTGACGCGGCCGTGGGAAAAGCCGCTTCCCATATGAATATCTGAAAGGTGAAGGATTTTAATCATTGTTTTTTGATTTATGAATTGTAATTTAGGTTTGTAGTGAGGACTTCAGTCCTTCTTTGGATTCTGAAGAAGGACTAAAGTCCTCACTACGAACCTGGTTTAAGATTTTTGTGAAGGTACGGACGATGTGCTTTCATACATCACAATGTAATACCTGGTACTTTTTGATAAACTTGTTCGATCGGGCAGCGAAAATTTATACTCGTCAACTCTAACTCATCTCCTTGTCGGTAAATCTGAGAAACCCAATGCCCCTCAGCATTGAGTCGAAAACATTCAATTTTGATTTCCGATTGAGTGACAAGTACATATTCCTGCAAACTTGATGCAGTTTGGTAGTCTGCAAATTTATCACCTCTGTCAAAACTAGCCGTTGACGGCGACAAGACTTCAATAATCAAAGACGGATGAAAAATGAAATCGTCGGTGGAATTTATCTCTCTTTCGTCGCAAGTTACCGCTATATCTGGGTAGTAATAGCAATTAGCTTCTTCCAGTCTGACTTTTATGTCTAATGGTAAAACGATGCAGTTGGTGCCATCAAGATGATTTCCTAGCCGCCTTACTAAGTTACTAGAAATAACGATATGAGGCTTTTTTGCCCCAGTCATTGCATAAACGTGTCCGCGTCTGTATTCGTGTTTGATGGGGCTTACTCGTTCGCCTTCTAGATACTCTTCTGGTGAGATGTAAAAATTGTTTTTGCTGACAAACATTGATGTTTCCTCCGAGATTTTTATTTGACACTATTGCTTAATAATCGCATACCAGGATAGGAAACGACACTGCCGTTTCCCTACAATTTCAACAAATTTCCAGGAATCTGGCGTGCCACAGTTTGCCACTTTCTGTCAATCCTTGCGATCGCACTTTGATTTTGATTCCCCGAGGGTTTGCCTCGTACAGTCGGGCAATCTCCTGCATTTCCCCGCTGCTAAAGCCAGTTCCCACTGTTCCGATCGGTACTAACTTGCCGTCGATTTCTTGTGCGACCTCGATCGCACTAAACGGCCTCCCCGCAACTTTTGTCGCAGTCAACCCGACAATAAATAAGTCGTATTCCTGACAGTATTTAGTTCTTACCATCGGAAACTTCTTAACATCTTTGCCGCCGACATAGCGGCATTCATGCAAAACCCAAACTTCGCCTTCTCTATTTTCAGCTTCCTGCTGTTGGGCTAGTAAAAGTTTTTCTTCCGCAGTGCGAGATGTCGGTACAATTTCAAATTCGGTAGATAAACTCAGCAGCATTTCGCCAACTGCAACTCCGGCAGCAATTCGTTCGGATTCCGCCAACCCAGTCAAATCTTTGCCGTGGGAAAACAAAGCTTTAAAAATAGCATAAACTGCGGTGGGCTGGGTTGTGGGAAAGCCGCTTTCAATATTAACTGTAGCAGCTTGCGCGCCCGTGCGGTGTTCGCTACCCGTACAGCTTTTGTAATACAGTTCGCCGTCTAAGACAAAGATGCCAATTTTAGCTGCTGTGTCGCTTAAAGTGCGATCGATCGCAACTGATGCTTGTTGGCGCAGGTTTGTCGATCGCGATTGGTAGTATACTTTGTCTGGCGTCGCCACAACCACCACTCGATTGCCGTCCCGTTTTGGCTGTCCCCAATAATCGGGATTTTCGATGTAATACGAACGTTCACTGGGCGCGTCAACTGGCTGCATTGTGACAATCCTTCCCGGCTGTAAGTGCGGTGGTAATTCGGGGACAATCAAATTGTTGACAAATTCAACTTTCGCCGCAGCCTTTGATTTTGCAGCAGGAGCAGGATTGGTGGTAGACTTATTTGAAGTGTTTTTAGTCGGCTGTTCTCCGGTTTCCAATTCAAACGCTCTTTTCCAAAAGCCGATCGCCATTTCCGGGTATCCTTCCGACTCCGCACACAGTGCAAAACTAATAATTTTTGCCGTACCAATTCCGCGTCCGTAATCAGCCAGATACTGCACCGCCCCCGCTTCACCCATCAAGTGCAATTCCCGCGTGACGATGCGATTGTTCCAACGTTCTCGAATATCGGCGCTAATTTTTTTGGCTGCTTTGCGCTTGGCTGCGGCGTATTCGGTGCAGTCCATACGGCCTCCTGTTTGTAGGGCTATTTTGAGAATATACTTTAGCTTGATTCATTAGTCAAGCAGATTAAAACTAAGTTTACAAGTAGCTGTGCATACACCTGAGTATTGCATTATTGATGAACTAGATTTATTTTTTGACCGCAGAGGCGCAGAGTACGCAGAGGAAGATAAGAAACAGTTGACAGTTGACAGTTGACAGTTGACAGTTGACGGGCGAGCTCTACCCGCAAGGAAGAGGATTGCTGTAATCAATAGTCTGATTTTAATTTCTCGCTTGCAGGGATTCGCTTTAAACCCATTATTTCTGGTAATTGTTTATGCTCAAATGTTAAGATAGCCTCGATCGCGAATTGTAGCAATAATGCCGTGAGTTGTGTTTTGCTCGCATTGGCTTTGCCAAATCGCGTTAGCGAAGCCCTCTTCGAGGATCGCGCGTTCGATAATTTAAGATCGAGTTTAATCTTACTGTAATGATGCGATTGATTTTGTACAGCAAACCCGGATGCCATTTGTGCGAAGGGTTGCAAGAAAAACTCGAACTGATTGAAAGCCTCAAGTTTCAACTGGAAGTTCGAGATATTACTCAACGTGATGATTGGTTTGAAGCTTATCAGTACGAAGTTCCTGTTTTGTTTAAGGTGCAACCTCAGGCAACAAATTCTGCTGGCGAACCTGCTTTCTCCCCTGAAGAACTTTTACCCCGCCCTTCTCCTCGTTGCACAGTTGCCCAATTGGAGCAAATGTTACAGAAATATTTGCCAGTCGATCCGTCACAATAAATACGATTTACGCAAAAACTCAGCTTTTAATCCTGGCCTCGGGGCACGCACCGCGCACAGAATAGCTGTATGGGGCCTGCATCGCCAAGCGCTGCAAAGCACCTCTGGCTGGGTTAACAGTTGACAGAAGATCCCGCCCGCGAAGTCGAGGGGTTGACGCAAGGAGTGCGAAGTTTTTAGGCAGGGGATTTAAGCCCCTGCCTAAAAACAATCCACCTAAAGGTGGGGGCTTAAATCCCCTGTGATGACGGTTAAAACAATTGCGCGAGTCCTATTCAAAACATCCAAGTGAGGAGTTTTTCAAATGAAATTGAGAGAATTATTAGCAACACTTTCCGGTATTTCCTTTGACGCCCAACATCAAGCCCTCGATGCCGAAGTCAAGGGTTTATCGACTAATTCCCACGCTTGTGGGGCGGGGGATTTGTTTTTGGGAATGCCGGGGACGCGGGTAGACGGGGGAGATTTTTGGCCGGGGGCGATCGCCAGCGGTGCCATTTCCGCCATAATTTCCACCCAAGCAGCCGAGAAAACACCCCCCCAACCCCCCCTTAGCAAGGAGGGGCTAGAAGAGCTTCCCTGCGTCATTGTCGCAGCCGATATGGCTCAAATTTGCGGTCAAATAGCCACCGCATTTTACGACAATCCAGCTAGCAAATTAAAACTTGTCGGTGTTACCGGGACTAACGGCAAAACTACCACAACTCATTTAATCGAATTTTTGCTCAATCAAATGCAGTTACCGGCGGCAATTTTCGGCACGCTTTACACTCGCTGGCCGGGTTTCCAACAAACTGCACTTTACACTACACCTTTTGCGATCGACTTGCAAAAACAACTAGCAGAAGCTGTAGCGGCTGGATGCAAACACGGCGTGATGGAAGTCAGTTCCCACGCTTTATCGCAGCAGCGAGTTTTGGGCTGTTCTTTTGAAGTTGCTGTGTTTACCAACTTGACTCAAGACCATCTCGATTATCACCGCGATATGGAGGATTATTTTGATGCCAAAGCGCTGTTATTTAGTCAAAAATATCTCAAGAATCGCGCAGTAATTAATATTGACGACTCCTACGGGCGGCGGATTGTTGAAAGCTTAAAATCAGATAAAGTTTGGAGTTACAGCACTAGCGACAAAACTGCTGATTTGTATGCTGATGATTTGCAGTATCAGCCGAATGGAGTTAAGGGAATGCTCCACACTCCCAAGGGTGAAACTGCTTTTGTTTTGCCTTTAGTCGGTCAGTTCAATTTGTCCAATATGCTGGCTGCTGTCGGTGCGGTTTTAGAATTGGGTTTAGATTTGTCCGCAATTGTGGAGAAATTATCTCAATTTTCCGGAGTGCCGGGACGTATGGAACGGGTGCAAATTAGTCCCGACCAAGATATTAGCGTGATTGTCGATTACGCGCACACTCCTGACAGTTTGGAGAACTTGCTGAAGGCTTCGCGGCCGTTTATTCCAGGCAAAATGATTTGCGTATTTGGTTGTGGTGGCGATCGCGATCGCACGAAACGCCCCCTCATGGGTAAAATCGTTGCAGAGTTAGCCGATGTAGCCGTTGTTACTTCCGACAATCCGCGTACCGAAAATCCCGATCGCATTTTGGAAGATGTGCTCGCAGGCATTCCCGCTACTGTAAAACCCGTCGTTATGTGCGATCGCGCCGCCGCCATTCGCAGCGCGATTATCGACGCTAAACCCGGCGATGGCGTGCTGATTGCAGGTAAGGGACACGAAGATTATCAGATTTTGGGCACCGAAAAAGTCCATTTTGACGATCGAGAACAAGCGCGAGATGCCTTGACGGCCAGATTCAATTCCGTTAACTAATAATGGCTTAACTGTTAACGGTTAACTGAATGCGGTTAACTGTTAACAGTTAGCTATTTCTTGGGTATAAAATTAGTTTTATGTCTCAGTATTTATACGATGTAAAATTTACTGATGAGTAGATTACAATTGTAATAAAAAATACTTAAAAAAAATGCTGTGATAGAACTAACTGGCTATCAAATTCTCGATCGCATTTATTCAGGAACTCGCACCATAGTTTATCGCGGAACTCGCCTGTGCGATCGCACACCAGTCACCATCAAAGTCTTGCGGAACGAGTATCCCAGCTTTAGCGAACTCTTGCATTTTCGCAATCAATACGCGATCGCCAAAAACTTAAGTTTTCCCGGAATCATCCAAACTTACAGTTTGGAGTCATGCCGCAACGGCTATGCGTTGATTGTGGAAGACTTCGGGGGAATTTCTTTAAAACAATGGACGGGACAAGGGCAAACTGTACCCACTTTAATCGAGTTTTTCCAAATTGCGATCGCTCTCTGCAACACATTAAACGTACTTTACCGCCACCGCATCATTCACAAAGACATTAAACCCGCCAATATTCTGATTAATCCCCAAACTAAAGAAGTCAAACTGATTGACTTTAGTATCGCATCTTTGCTGCCGAGGGAAACTCAAATTTTGATGAGTCCCAATGTGCTGGAAGGAACGTTAGGCTATTTATCTCCCGAACAAACGGGAAGGATGAATCGCGGCGTTGACTACCGCACTGATTTTTACTCGCTGGGTGTCACTTTTTATGAGTTGTTGGCGGGAGAGTTGCCGTTTCAAAGCAACGATCCGCTGGAATTGGTACACTCTCATATTGCTAAACAACCGCCATTGCTGCACCACATCAATCCGCAAATCCCCCAGGTACTCTCGTCCATTGTCAGCAAATTGATGGCGAAGAATGCCGAAGATCGGTATCAGAGTGCGTTAGGGCTGAAATTTGATTTAGAATTTTGTTTGCACCAACTCGAAGAAAGTGGTACAATACAAGGCTTTGCGATCGCAAATCGGGATGTGTGCGATCGCTTCATCATCCCAGAGAAACTCTACGGGAGAGAAGCCGAAGTAGCCCAATTATTGGCTGCGTTCGTTCGCGTAGCGTCTCCGCAGGAGAATCGCATTTCTGGCTCCCAAAGGCTTGGCGAAAAGCAGTTTCATCGCGAATTAATGTTAGTCGCGGGTTTTTCGGGAATTGGCAAAACCGCCATTGTCAACGAAATTCACAAACCAATTGTCGGAGCGCGCGGCTACTTCATCAAAGGCAAATTCGACCAATTCAACCGCAATATTCCCTTAGGGGCTTTCGTGCAAGCATTTCGAGCATTAATGGGACAATTGCTAAGTGAAAGCGACCCTGAATTAGCAGGTTGGAAAACCAAACTTTTAGCAGCACTAGGTGACAGCGCCCAAGTAATTATTGACGTAATTCCCGAACTAGAAAAAATTATCGGTCAACAGCAAACCGCCACCGAACTGTCTGGAACAGCGGCACAGAACCGCTTTAATTTACTGTTGCCAAAATTCCTGCAAGTATTCACCACCAAAGAACATCCGTTAGTAATTTTTCTCGATGACTTGCAATGGGCTGATTCGGCATCTTTGAAATTGATGCAGTTGTTAATGAGCGAATCAGACAGCGGATATCTATTATTAATTGGAGCTTATCGCGACAATGAAGTTTCTGCGGCTCATCCTTTGATGTTGGCGCTAGATGAGATTCGCAAAGCACCAGCTACCATCAATACGATTAGATTAACAGCCCTCGCAGAAACGAGTTTAAATCAACTCGTTGCCGAGACGCTTAGCTGTGCGCCAGCCATCGCGCAACCGTTAACTCAACTAATTTATCAAAAAACTAAAGGCAATCCATTCTTTAGCACGCAATTCCTAAAATTGCTCCACGACGATAAGTTGATTCAGTTTGACCCTCCTCAGTCCCCCCTTAGTAAGGGGGGAAGACAAGGGGGGTGGCACTGCGACATTGCCCAAGTCAAGAAACTAGCACTGACGGATGATGTGGTTGAATTTATGGCGTTGCAGTTGCAAAAAATGCCCGATTCCACGCAAAACTTGTTAAAAAAAGCCGCGTGTATTGGCAACTCTTTCGATCTGGAAACTTTGGCCACGGTAACAGAGGAACTGTCCACCGAAACAGCAACAAATTTGTGGAAAGCATTGCAAGAAGGCTTGATTTTGCCGACGAGTGAAGTGTACAAGTTTTATCTGGGACGAGTCAGAGAAGATGCGCCGCCAACTTCGGAAATTGTCAGCTACAAATTCCTGCACGATCGCGTCCAGCAAGCTGCTTATTCATTGATTCCCGAAAACCAAAAACAAGCAACTCACTTGCAAATAGGACAACTGCTGCTGCAACATACACCGGCTCCAGAGCGAGATGAGAAAATTTTTGAGATTGTCAATCAATTAAACTACGGCGTTGATTTGCTAGTTGGCGCCGACAAACAACAACAACTTGCCGAATTAAATTTGGCAGCCGGACACAAAGCCAGAGCGTCAACTGCCTATGTTGCTGCTAGCAAATATGCCACAGTCGGTCTGGCATTGCTGAAGGCTGATTGCTGGAAAACTCAGTATCAACTGACATTAAAGTTGCACACTTTGGCGGCAGAAACTGCATATCTTGCCGAAGATTTAGCAGCAATGGAGCAATTAGTGCAAATAATTTTAGCCGAGGCTAAAACAGCGGTACAGCAAGTCAAAGCTTATGAAGTAAAAATTCAAGCTTGTGCTGCCAGAAACCAAGCACAGGAAGCAGTAAATCTCGCGCTAGGCTTGTTAAAAATGTTTGGGGTAGAGTTTCCAGAACAGCCCAATCCGTCAGATTTTCAGCGAGAATTTCAGCAGATAAGTGTAAAATTAGGCAATCAATCGATTGAAGATTTAATTAACTTGCCACAAATGACGGAAGCTGAACCTCTAGCAGCAATGCGGATGCTGTCTAACTTGATTCCGCTGGCATTTACCGTCACGCCAGCTTTGTTTCCGCTAGTTACTTTAAAACAAATCGATTTATCCCTTAAATACGGCAACGCTGCTGATTCGGCTTTTGGTTATGCTAATTATGGATTAATTGTCTGCGGGATGCTCGGCGATATCGAAACAGGCTATCAATTTGGCGAACTCGCCATGAGTTTAGCGTCGAAGTTCCAGAATCCAGAGATGACAGTCAAGGTATTGTTACCAGTCGCCTCCAGCATTAAACCTTGGAAAGAACATACTAGAGAGCATTTAAAAATTTTATTAGAAACTTACACGTTGGGTTTGGAAACAGGAGATTTGGAATTTGCAGCATACGCTTTGGCAGAGTATTGCAATACTGCGTATTTTCGCGGTTACAATCTAGTGGATTTAGGGCCAGAAATTGCCCAATACAATCACGTACTTCGGCAAATTAAGCAAGAAAGAGTGCTGTACTGCAATCTAATCGTCGAGCAGGCCGTATTAAATTTATTGGGGGAAAGTGCAAATCCTTGTGTGCTCAGCGGTGCTGCTTATAACGCAGAAAAAATGCTTGGAATTCACAGAAGATCAAGCGATTTATTTGCTTTTCTTGAGTTCTACCGTTATCAGCTTCAGCTTTGTTATTTGTTGGGTGAATATGGTGCGGCGCTGGAAAATGCAGTGCAGGTAGAACAATATTTAATGGTTGCAGTCTCAAAAGTCAGAATTCCCAGTTTTTACTTCTATGATTCGTTGACGCGGTTGGCAATTTATCCTAATGCTGAAGCAGCCGATCAACTTCAAATATTAGAGCGAATTAGTGCGAATCAGGAAAAAATGCAGCACTGGGCGAATCACGCACCGATGAATTTTTTGCACAAATTATGTTTGGTTGATGCCGAGAAACATCGGGTGCTGAATCAAAAGATGGAAGCAATAGAAATGTTCGATCGCGCAATTCAACTCGCCAAAGCCAACGATTACATCCAAGAAGAAGCCTTAGCCAACGAATTAGCTGCCAAATTCTACCTCGATTGGGACAAGGAAAAAATCGCCGAAACTTATATGCAGCAAGCTTACTACTGCTACGCCCGCTGGGGAGCCAAAGCCAAAACCGATGACTTAGAAACTCGTTATCCGCAACTGCTGCTTCCCATATTGCAACCCCAGCGCGAGATCCCTTTGCTGGGTGAAACCCGCTTCCAAATCGATCGCCCTTCATTGAGCGATCGAACTATCCAAACAATCTCCTCTAGCAGCAGCATTTCTGAATCCCTCGATTTTGCAACTATTTTCAAAGCATTGCAAGCTTTATCGAGTCAAATTAAACTAGAGCAATTGCTCTCTACCTTGCTGCAAGTGGTGATGGAAAATGCCGGAGCAAAAAAAGCGGCTTTGCTGTTACTTAAGGATGGCAATCTGACTGTAGAAGCCGTAGCGAACCTGAATGAAAGCATTACCTTGCTATCAGTGCCGTTAGCAACCAGCGAATGCCTTCCCCTCACAGTCATCGACTATGTTAAACGTACCTTAAAAACCGTCGTGCTGGATGATGCGACAGCAGGAACCGATTTTATGGCTGACTCGTATCTCGTGCAACAACAACCCAAAAGTGTGCTGTGCGCGCCTATATTGTATCAAGGTAGATTGATCGGGTTGCTGTATTTGGAAAATCAATTAACGATTGGTGCATTTACGCGCGATCGCCTGCAAGTCGTGCAACTTTTGTGCGCCCAAGCCGCGATTTCTCTGGAAAATGCCCGCCTTTACCAACAATCCCAAGATTACGCGCAACAATTAGAGCGATCGCTCGCAGATTTGCAACAAGCCCAACTGCAAACGATCCAAAATGAAAAAATGGCAACTTTGGGCAATTTAGTAGCCGGGGTAGCGCACGAAATCAACAATCCGATTGGCTTTATCACCGCCAGCGTCAACAACGCCGAAGAATACATTCAAGACTTGCTCGCCCACATTCAATGCTATCAAGAAAATCATCCCGAACCCACCCCACAAGTCATCGATCATGCCGAAGATATTGACTTAGAATTCCTGATCGAAGACTTACAAAAGCTAATCCCATCGATGAAAGTAGCATCGCAGCGGATTCGCGAGATTAGCACCACGCTGCGGACTTTTTCCCGCGCCGATACCCCCACCAAAGTGGCTTGCAACCTCCACGAAGGTATTGATAGTACGCTATTGATTTTGAAATACCGCCTGAAAGCTAACGATAAACGTCCGGCAATTGAGATTGTCAAACACTACGGTAATTTGCCGCTTGTCAACTGCTTTTTCGGACAATTAAATCAAGTGTTTATGAATATTATCGCTAACGCGATCGATGCTTTGGATGCAGCGTGCGTTGGGCAAAGTTTTGCCCAATTACAGGCCAAACCTGGGCGAATTATGATTTGTACTGAAATGTCGATCGACTTGCAAACAGTATCGATTCGTATCAAAGATAACGGCCCCGGTATGTTAGACTCAGTAAAATCGCGGATATTCGACCATTTGTTTACTACGAAAGAGGTT
Source organism: Microcoleus sp. bin38.metabat.b11b12b14.051 (assembly GCF_013299165.1). NCBI lineage: Bacteria > Bacillati > Cyanobacteriota > Cyanophyceae > Oscillatoriales > Microcoleaceae > Microcoleus > Microcoleus sp. bin38.metabat.b11b12b14.051. Next base: position 119,159 of record NZ_JAAFKD010000006.1, on the reverse strand, counting down.
GGCAAGGGGACGGGATTGGGATTGGCGATCGCCCGTCAAATAGTACAAGAAACCCACGGAGGGACTTTATACGTAGAATCAACCCTAGGGAAGGGTACAGAATTTATCATTCGTATTCCTATTTAGATAAAAAGGCGGTTGAAACCGCCAGGGACTTATAGCCTTTATCAAAAAGGTGAGGTACAGGTTCTGATTTTAGATTGAAGAATTTTAGATTTTAGATTGGGGGATTGAGGGATTGAGGGATTAATTAGTCCGGTGCGTCATCTTTCTGAGAACTGCTATATAACTCGTAGGTGGCGCAGCGCCCGTCATTCGAGGCGTGGGGTCAAACTACACAAACGTCGGCGTTAGCCTTCCCCAAGGCTAGTCCGATCGAGCCAAGGACTGATGAATTTGTAATATAAATCGCACAGGCTTGTATGATAAGTTACACTGTAGCAATCAAAAGTCCTATATAAAAATACTAAAATAGACTATTTGATCTAACTAAAATTGTGGAAAGGAATGCCGGTATGTCTGCCACAAAAAAAATAAACAACGATCGCCATTTCATCCGTCGTTTACCGCTACGAGCAGCGCTGATTATACCATTCATCGTGCAAATCTTTGCAGCGGTTGGGTTAGTCGGTTATTTTTCCTTTAGAAACGGTCAGCAAGCAGTCAATGATCTAGCAAATCAGTTGATAGATAGCGCAACTCAGCGAGTGGATAACCAGTTAGACAACTATCTGGCTTTGCCGCAACAACTAACGCAAGTGACAGCCGATGCGATCGCCAGCGGGCAACTTGACCTAAATAACCGCAAAGCCTCCGAACTCTATTTCTGGCGACAATCAAAAGCCTTCCCGACGATTAGCTATTTCGGCTATGTGTTGCCTGATGGCATAGAGGTAGGGGCCGGGCGCTATTTAAATCCCAAAGAGATTACGCTCTATCAAAACCTTCCCGGAGGCAAGGCATCAGACTACACGAGTGATGTTTTAGGAAACCGGGGCAAGCTGATTCAAACCTACGACTTTAATATTATCGACGAAAAAAAGTATATCAAGGCAACTCAATCTAAAAAACCGTTCTGGGCAGACATCGCTGGAGTTGGCATTAACAATATTCAAGTATCTGAGACAGGCGCTGAAGTGCAGGCGGGAGGTCAAAGTGAAAATGTAGGAGACTACTCTGATTATCTAAGTGTCGCAGCAATTTATCCGATCCTCGCTCGGAAGGGTAAATTTTTAGGTTCTTTAATATGTGATTTGCAGCTTAACGACATCAATAGATTTTTAAATAATCTCAAAATTAGCTCCTCGGGGCAGGTTTTTATCGTCGAACGCGATGGTAGAATGGTGGCAAGTTCTGGCAAACAACCGATTCTGAACAAACAGAAAAATCCGGTAGAAAGGTTGACAGTATTCACGATTGCCGAGCCGTTGATTCAAACAATCGCCACTCAAATTCAACAAGATTCAGGTAGCTTGCAATCCATTCAGACGAATCGAAAATTGAGAGTCAAATACAACAACCAGCGTTATTTTACGCAAGTCACTCCTTGGAAAGATGCCTATGGACTGAATTGGCTGATTGTGGTGACAATACCAGAGTCAGACTTTATGGGGCAAATTAATGCCAATACCCGATCGACCATTCTGCTATGCTTGGCCGCCCTAGTCGTAGCAACCATCCTCGGAATTATCACATCACGGTGGATTGCTGACCCAATTCTCCGTCTCCAAAAAGCGAGTGAGGCGATCGCCAGTGGAGACTTAGATCGCCCTGTGGAAGTCAAAGGAATTAAGGAATTGGAAGGTTTGGGGCGATCGTTCAACCAAATGGCAGTGCAACTCAAAACCTCGTTTACAGTATTGGAAGACCGAGTTGCTGAGCGTACAGCCGAACTCCAACAAGCAAAGGAATCAGCCGACAATGCTAACGCGGCCAAAAGCGAATTCCTCGCCAACATGAGCCACGAACTCCGCACGCCCCTCAACGGCATCCTCGGCTACGCTCAAATCTTGCAACGCAGCGAACCCCTCAGCGAAAAAGGACTTAATGGAGTTGACATCATTTACCAGTGCGGATCCCATCTGCTCACTCTGATTAATGATATCCTTGACCTCTCTAAAATCGAAGCCCGTAAACTTGAACTATATCCCACCTCCTTACATTTCCCTTCGTTTCTTCAAAGCATTGTCGAAATCAACCAGATCCGCGCCGAACAAAAAGGAATTACCTTCGACTTGTTGGTAGATGAAAACTTACCTGTCGGAGTTCTGGCAGATGAAAAACGCTTGCGTCAGGTATTGATTAATCTGTTGGGAAATGCCATTAAATTTACCGAACAGGGTAAAGTGACATTTAAAGTAGAAGCGAGCGAGCGAGTAGATAAAGGGAAGAAAACAGGCATTCGTTTTGCGATCGCAGATACAGGAGTGGGCATGACCCCCAAACAGGTAGAGAAGATATTCCAGCCGTTTGAACAGGTAGGAGATAGTAAAAAACAATCCGAAGGTACGGGATTAGGACTAGCAATTAGCCACAAAATTGTCTCCTTGATGGATAGTGAAATTCAGGTGCAGAGCATTCCCGGGGAAGGTAGCACCTTCTCGTTTGAGGTAGAATTGCCCCAAGTTAGAGATTGGGCAGCAGATTCGAGAGTTGTGTCTCAAGGGCAGATCGTCGGCTATGTAGGGGAAAGACGCAAAATATTATTGATCGACGATCGCTGGGAAAACCGTTCGGTGTTGCTGAATCTTTTAGAACCAATTGGTTTTACAATTATTGAAGCTAGCAACGGACAAGAAGGGTTAGAGCAAGTTTTACACACAGCACCGGATTTGATTGTTACCGATTTGGCAATGCCAGTGATGGACGGGTTTGATTTTTTGCGCTCTTTGCGATCGCAAGCAGAACTACAACATCACATTGTGCTGGTTTCTTCGGCGAGTGTGTTTGACATCGATCGCCACAATAGCATTAAAGCGGGCGGCAATGATTTCTTGCCCAAACCCATCATAGCTGAAACTCTGCTAGAACAATTACAAAAATATTTAAACTTAGAGTGGATTTATCAGGAACAGAAAGGCGATCGGGTAAATGGGCCTAATGAAGCCCAAGAAATTCAGCCACCCTCGATCGCGATTTTGACCCAACTTGCTCAACTAGCCCGCATTGGCGATTTAGACGAGGTAATGGAAATCGCCCAGCAAATTTCAGATGGAGAGACAACTGCTTTTTTCCGAGAACTGATCCAGATGGTTGAGGCGTGTGAGATCCAACAACTCCGGGCATTTATTCAGCAGTATCTTCCTTAATCTGTAGCAGTAGAAACTATGCCTAACTCAACCAGTCCTTTTATTTTGATTGTGGATGACAATGCAACCAACTTGTCGATCCTTTCCAAAACCTTGAAATCTGCAAACTACAAAGTTCGCATGGCAGTGGATGGCGAAGAAGCCCTAGCTATGGTCGCCTATGCTCACCCAGACCTCATTTTACTCGACGTGCAGATGCCCAAAATGGACGGTTTTGAAGCCTGCCGCCGCCTCCAAGCCAACGAGGCTACTCAAGGTATCCCAGTAATTTTTATGACGGCTTTAGCAGATACGGATAATAAAGTTGAAGGGTTGTCCTTGGGGGCGGTGGACTACATCACCAAACCTTTTGAACCCCAGGAAGTATTAGCCAGGGTGAAAGTTCACTGGCGCCTCAAGCAACTCACCGACACCTTGGAACAACGAGTGGCAGAACGTACTGATGAGTTGCAGAAAGCCCAATTGCAATTGGTGCAGCAAGAAAAACTCTCCACTCTCGGACAACTGGTGGCGGGCGTTGCCCACGAAATCAACAATCCCATTGGTTGTGTGGTGGGTAATGTCAGTGCTGTGGAAGATAGCATCAACGATTTGTTTGGTTTGATCGATCTATATCGCGAGCACTTCCCGGAACCCGGCCCGACAATTGAGGCAGAACTAGACACGATCGATCTAGAATATCTGCGGGAAGATTTGCCCAAACTGGTTAAATCCATGAAGGATGGGGGCGATCGCATCGTATCTATTAGTAAAAGCCTCCGCACTTTTTCCCGCGCCGACAGCGACAAAAAGCAGAAATTTAACCTCGACGAAGGTATCGACAGCACCGTGCTCATCTTGCGCCATCGCCTCAAGGCTAACGATCGCCGTCCAGCCATTGAAGTGATTGCTGACTACGGTGATGTACCAGCAATCGATTGTTTTCCGGGACAATTAAATCAAGTGTTTATGAATATTATTGCCAACGCGATCGATGCTTTGGATGCAGCGTGCGTTGGGCGAACCTATGCAGAACTAGAAATCGATCCGGGGCGAATTGTCATTTCTACTGAAATGTCGATCGACCTTTCCACTGTAGCAATTAGTATCAAAGATAACGGAGCGGGAATGTCTGACTCAGTAAAAACGCGGATCTTCGACCACTTGTTTACTACCAAAGAGGTTGGCAAGGGGACAGGATTGGGATTGGCGATCGCCCATCAAATTGTTGTAGAAAAACATGAAGGAGCAATTATTGTCAATTCAACTCCTGGAAAAGGAACTGAATTTGTGTTAAAATTACCGATTTACGGAAAACATTAGATAAGAAACCATATATTTTATAAAGATAAGTTTCGCAAAAATAACGCGACTTCTCCTGATCAAATTAGGATAATTTAGTTATTATGTATTTGATCGTATAGAACCCATTTGAGATCTATTCTGCGTAAATCTCAGAAACCGGGTTTCTCTCGGTATTTCTGCTTCCCAACCCAAAAACTCGTAGAAACCCGGTTTCTTGCCCCAGGCGTAAATCTCAGAAACCGGATTTCTCTCGGTATTTATCGTCACCCAACCCAAAAACTCAAAGATGTCAAATGAGTTCTATAGACAATTCATACTACTCTAGGTATAATGTATCAAATTTTCACTCGTTCCGAGCGGCCATTATGCCTATAAATATTGCTAAAGTGCGAAAGTTTCCTCTACAGAGTGTTTTAGTTATTCCTTTTGCGATCCAAATATTTGTCGCCGTCGGAATGACGGGATGGTTATCGTTACGCAACGGGGAGAAGGCTGTCAATGATGTATCAGCTCAACTGCGAAGTAAGATTAGCGATCGAGTAACAATGTATCTCGACAATTACTTAGAGAAACCTTTTATAATTAATAGGCTGAATCAAGATGCGATCGAGCGTGGAGAATTGAGCTTTGACTTGAAAACACCGAATCAAAAAACCGATAAATTGCTTTGGCAACAAATGCAGCTTTTTGAGTCTCTAAGCTGGATTTCTTTTTGTTCAGTGCAAGGGGAACTATTAGGAATAGAGCGCCGGGAAAAAGATAATTTGCTGCGGTTTTACATGAGCAACAAAAATACTTTATCTTACCCTTATTATTATGAGATAGATGTTCGGGGAAACCGAACGGGCAAAACAGAAAAAATTCCCCACAAATTCGATTCTCGTACTCGACCTTGGTATATCAATACTGAACAAAGAAAAAAATCAAGTTGGAGTGAAATTTATCCAGAATGGAGTACGCTTCAACCCCAGATCACTGCGGCATCCCCTGTTTATAATGACGCCCAAAAACTTCAAGGTATTGTTGGTACCACTTTTTACTTGACAGCTATTAGTAAATTTCTAAATAATCTCAAAATTAGTCGGTCAGGGGAGGTTTTTATTATGGAAAAATCTGGAATGTTAGTAGCAACTTCAACTCAACAAAAGCTTTTTACATTAGAACAAAAAAAGGATGCAAAACCTCAACGGCTTAAAGCATCAAACAGTAGCGATAAATTAATTAGCGCGACAGCCCAAACACTTACCCAAAAATTTGGCGATTTGAATAATATTAAAAACCAACAAGAACTAGAATTTACCATATCTAATCAGAGACAATTTATCCAAGTTTTGCCATTTAAAGATGAAAAAGGACTTGATTGGCTAGTAGTTGTAGTCGTTCCAGAATCTGATTTCATGGAACAGATTAACGCTAATACCCGCAGTACAATGTTATTATGTTTGTTAGCTTTAGGTGTAGCTACAGCAGTCGGGATTATGACCGCAAATTGGATTGCGAAACCTATCCGCCGATTGAATGAAGCAAGTGCAGCAATAGCTAATGGAGAATTAGAGCAAAATATCCCTGATTCTCCCGTACAAGAACTAGGAGCTTTAGGCAAATCATTTAATATGATGAGTCAGCAATTAAAAGATTCTTACCAATCCCTTAAAGATTCTTACCAAACCCTAGAACAACGAGTCCAAGACAGGACAGCGGAATTAGTAGTAGCAAAAGAGAAAGCCGAGGTAGCTAACCAAGCAAAAAGTACCTTTATTGCCAACATGAGCCACGAGTTACGCTCTCCCCTGAATGCCATCTTGGGTTTCTCTCAAATCATGACTCGCTCTCAAACCCTAAACCCCGAACAACAGGAAAATGTTGCTATTATCTCCCGCAGTGGGGAACATCTACTCAATCTGATCGACAACATCCTCGACTTATCTAAAATCGAAGCCGGTAAAACCACCCTCAATTCCAAAAACTTCGACCTACATCGCTTGCTAGATGACATTTACGATATGTTTCAGATGAAAGTTGAAGAAAAAGGTTTGCAGCTATTGATGGAATATGATCCCCATTTACCGCGCTACGTCCATACTGATGATGTGAAATTGCGTCAAGTAATGATTAACCTGATTAATAATGCCCTGAAATTTACTGAAGAGGGAGGAGTTTCCCTAAAAGTCAGCAGCATAAAAATACCTCAACAAACCGCCGAAATTGTCGAGCAAAACTACCACATCCTACACTTTGAAATTGCCGACTCCGGTGCTGGCATTGCAGCAGAAGAAATAGGATATCTATTTGAGGCGTTCACCCAAACAGCCAGTGGCAAACAAGCTCAAGAAGGCACAGGATTAGGCTTACGTATTAGCCGTCAGTTTGTCAAACTCATGGGAGGAGAAATCACCCTCAAGAGTGAAGTCGGACAAGGCACAACGTTCTTCTTTGATATTCAAGTTGCTGAGGTAGAAGCAAGCGATATGACCAGCCAAAAACTCTCTCGTCGCGTCATTGCTCTCGAACCAAATCAACCGCGATTTCGCCTGCTCATAGTTGACGACAAAACCACCAATCGCCAGTTATTAATCAAACTACTTTCTCCCTTAGGATTTGAACTCAAGGAAGCAAGTAACGGGCAAGAAGCAGTTAACATTTGGGAGACGTGGGAACCCCACCTAATCTGGATGGACATCAGAATGCCTGTGATGGATGGTTACACGGCAACCCAAAAAATTAAAGCTCGCACCACAGGTCGAGAAACAGCGATTATCGCCCTAACTGCTAGCGTATTAGAAGAAGAAAGAGCTGGGGTGCTGTCAGCAGGATGTGATGATTTCTTGAGAAAACCATTTCGAGAGGCAGAAATTTTTAATGCGATGAATAAGCATATTGGAGTAAAATATATTTACGAAGATTTAATTCCCACAAATACGGATATAAAAACGAGTAGAGAGGCTTTAAATGTTGAGGCTATGGCAGAAATTCCGAGGGAGATATTAATTCGACTTCAAGACGCAATAACTGTTTGCGATATTGACTTTATGGCAACGATATTGCAACAAATTTCTACCCACGATCAGCCTTTAGCGGATGCTATAGAAGTGGCTGTAGATAACTTTGAATATAAAAGAATTTTGAACTTAATTTCAGTAGTTCAACGAGCCAAAGAGTAAAAATATGGGAATGATACAGCACTTGGACTATTTAACAGCATCGATTTAAAGCTAATACCAGCAGGTTTGGCAGACAGCACCGGATTTGATTGTCACCGATTTAGCAATGCCAGTGATGGACGGGTTTGAGTTTTTGCATAATTTGCGATCGCAACCAGAATTACAACATCACATCGTGCTGGTTTCTTCGGCGAGTGTCTTTGACATCGATCGCCACAATAGCATTAAAGCTGGCGGCAATGATTTCTTGCCCAAACCCATCATAGCTCAAACGTTGCTAGAACAAGTGCAAAAATATTTAGAGTTAGACTGGATTTATCAGGCACCCAAAGGCGATCGAGTAAATGGGCCTGATGTAGCCCAAGAAATTCAGCCGCCCTCGATCGCCATTTTGACCCAACTTGCTCAACTAGCTCGCATTGGCGATTTAGAGGGAGTTTTGGAAGTCGCCCAGCAAATTCCCGATGGGGATAATGCGGCTTTTGTCCGAGAGCTTGTCGAGATGGTTGAGGCGTGCGAGATCAAACAACTGCGGGCTTTTATTCAGCAATATCTCGCTTAACCACCTGGACTCAAAACTCTGGTTGAGTCAACCACTTCATCTATTTTGATTGATGTCTGGCAATTACCCATTACCAGACATACGTCATCTTTTTGAGAAAAGCGATAAATCAAGTGTTTATGAATATTCTCGCCAAGGCGATCGATACTGCGGGTACAACGGGGGCGAACCTAAGCATAATTACAGACTAATATTCAACGAATCATGATTTTGGTGAAGTATCCGGCGAATCGAGCAATTTTTTAACCATATTAATGCGGAGCAAACATAATTATCCAGCTATCTTAGAGTCAGTAATATTGCGGATCTCCCACCACCTCTTTACTAGAAAATAAGTTGGAAATGGCACGGAATTGCGATCGGAGGCGATCGCCAAATTGTAATTGAGACGCACTATGCTATGCTAGAGACCGGATCGATTTGAGGTCAAATCACATAATTTACAATTTTTATCCCACGTTAATCCTTAGTTGAGTAAAATTAATTCTCAAATTAGTGGTATATCTAAACTAGAAGCGAGGATTTATAGCCCAATACGGTTTACTTAAGACTATTTATACCCCGGAGATCCCCCTAAATCCCCCTTAAGAAGGGGGACTTTGAGAGCTTTCTTGTCCCCCCCTTGGGAAGGGGGGTTAGGGGGGATATTTCTTAAGTGAACCGTATTGATCTATAGCCAAACAGTATCCCGAGCATCTCTTTCTGAAACTAAATATCTCTGTAGGAGCAAAGCATTCCTTCGGATCTAACAGATATGTATCTATAAACTGGGTTTATCTGATGAATTCTGCGTTAATTAAGCAGAAATCTAGCCAAAACCCGGTTCCTCAACTCGCGAGCCTGCATCAATGAACTCAGGTTTTGAGTTGGTAGGTAAGATGGCACTAAAAAACAATATATTACAGGGTTTCCTAGGGAGAGTTCGGGTGCATCTCACTTGGGCAAATATGTTTGTAGGGGCGAAGCATGACCGCAGTCAATATGAGATTATAACTAATAACTTATATGCGGTCATGCTTCGCCCTCTTCAAAAGTGAGATGCACCCGGAGAGTTCAGCCTATAATCTATACGAGAAAAGAGTCGAGCGCGGCAAAAGCAGACCTTCCCAATATTGTATTTATTTGTACCGAATTACTCTGCCAGCGCTGTCAAATCCGGGCATATTATGCTGGTATTAAAATTTTACTGTTGCCATCAAACCATCTCCAAAGTATTGAGTCATTAGATTTTTATTAAACATTAAAACTCTCAAATACACCATTAACCATAATGTCCGAATCCTTAGAAAATTATAGACATGAAGACTATGACTTGTTGTTATCTCTAAGAGAGAGGCAATTAAAGACACTGTTTGAAACAACTCTAGATGCGATCGTCATCTCTGATAGCCAAGGGCATTACCTCGATGTCAACCCCGCCGCCTGTGAATTATTTGGGGTAGAGAGAGAGCAACTGCTGGGACGCTCCATCATGGAGTTTACGGAACCCGACTTTGATTTCCAAGCAGCATGGGAGCAATTTCAGCAACAAGAAAAAATGCGGGGTGAGTTGAGCTTAGTGCGGGCTGATGGGCAACTCCGCGTAGTGGAATACGCCACGAAGGCAAACTTTTTACCCCATCGCCATCTGTCAGTAATGCGAGATATTACCGAACGCAAACGGCTAGAGATACAAGTCCAAGAACTCAAAGATCAACTCCAACAAGCCCACAATCAACTACGGGAGGCGGGGATTGAGCCTGTTAGTCTCCCTGCTCCTCTCGATGATTATCGCCTCAAGCAAATTGCCCGTCACATCCCCGGTTTTATTTATCAGTTTTGTCTCCGGCCTGATGGAACTACTCATTTACTCTACGCCAGCGATGGGATGCCAGATATTTATGGCGTTTCCCGAGAAGAAGTAGGCGATAATGCGACTCAACTTTTTAAGTTTGTCCATGCTGATGATGTCGTTCGCGTCAATCAATCCATTATTGAATCCGCCGAAAACCTCACACCTTGGTATTGCGAACATCGAGTTTGTTTGCCTAGTGGCAAATTGCTGTGGTTGCTCGGTCATTCTACACCCCAGCAAGAATCAGATGGCAGTATAAATTGGTATGGCTATATTCAAAACATCACAGCAATTAAAGCCGCAGAAATCGCCCTGCGCCAAAGTGAAAATAAATTCCGCAGCATCATTGAAAATGTCAACGATCTGGTTTATATCATCAATGCAGATGCTACTTTCAGCTATGTCAATCCCCAATTCAAAGAAGTGACGGGATATGAGTTAGCAGAATTGCTAGACAAATCTTTTACTGTTTTAATTGACGCCGAAGATTTATTGAGGTGTCAGACTGCTTTGCATCGCTGTCTCCAAGGCGAACAAGTGCGGGGGCTTGAATATCGAGCTTTACATCACGATGGCAAATATTACTGGCACTCCTCAAATATCTCAGCTCTAAAAGATGAAAACGGGCAAATTATTGGCTGTTTGGGAATAGCGCGTGACATCCACCATACAAAACAAGCACAAATTGTTTTAGAAGAAAGTAATAGTCGCTGGCAGTTAGCCATAGAAGCAGCCGGAGATGGCACTTGGGATTGGAACATCAAAACAAATGAAGTGATTCTTTCTCGGCAGTGGAAAGCGATGCTGGGCTACGCAGAAGACGAAATCACCAATAGTTTAGAAGAGTGGAAGATTCGGGTGCATCCCGATGATATATCCCAATGCTATGAAGATATTGCTCAACACCTGAATGGTGAAAATATTTATCGCAACGAACATCGCCTGCGCTGTCAAGATGGTACTTATAAATGGATTTTAGCTCGCGGTCAGGTGACTGATTGGGACAACAATGGTCAACCTTTGCGGTTTATGGGCACTAATTGCGATATTAGCGATCGCAAAACCGCCGAATTAGAACTAGAGCAGTTTTTTAGCGTTGCTCTCGATATGCTCTGCATTGCCGATGTCAGCGGTCACTTTCGCCGCCTGAATCGTTCTTGGGAAAACAGTCTCGGCTACAGCATTCAAGAATTAGAAGGTCAAGTATTTCTAGATTTTGTTCATCCCGACGACATCGCCTCAACCTTAGAGGTGATGTCTGATTTGGGGGAACAGAAAACAATTCCTGAATTCATTAATCGCTATCGTGCCAAAGATGGCAGTTATCGATATATTGAATGGCGTGCCGCTCCTTGTGGAGATTTGATTTATGCAGCAGCACGGGATATTACCGATCGCAAAACCGCCGAAATAGAGTTAGCCGCCTCTCAAGAAGAATTAATGGCACTATTTAACGCCATCCAGGATGTGATTATTGTCCTGAATTCAGAGGGACGCTATCTAAAAGTAGCTCCCAGTTCTGAACCCATATTGTACAAACCTGCCGAGGAACTTTTAGGCAAAACTCTCCACGAAATTATGCCTCAAAATATGGCAGATAGTTTCCTCGAAACGATTCACCAAGCCATCATTAACCAATCGATGATCCAGATCGAATACTCATTACCCATAGGCGATAGTTTAAGCTGGTTTAATGCTAGTATTTCTCCCATGTCAGAAGATCGAGTGGTTTGGCTAGCAAGAGATATCACCGCTCGCAAACGTCAAGAACAAGCTCTCCGCTTAATAGTCGAAGGTACGGCGGCGAAAACAGGCGAAGAATTCTTCAAAAGTTGCGTCCAATATCTGGCGGAAGTATTAGAAGTTCGTTATGCTTTTATCGCCGAATTTGCTGACAAACAAAAAACTATTATGAGAACGACAGCATTTTGGGCGGGAGACCAATTTGCCAGTAACTTTACTTACAATTTAATCGATACACCCTGTCAAAATACTAACGATTGCATTCAAGTATATCGATACACACAAGATGTCCAGTTATTCTTCCCTGACAATCAGAATTTAGCCGCCCTCCAAGCTGAGAGCTATGCTGGTTTGCGGATTGTAGATGCTGCTGGCAATCATTTGGGAATAATCGCTATTTTCGACACTAAACCGATGCTCAAAGATTTAGAAATGCAGTCAGACATTTTAAGAATATTTGCCACCCGCACGGGTGCAGAAATAGAGCGGATCGAGGCAGAAGCAGCAGTACGCCAATCCGAAATTCAACTGCGGCTGCAATCTGAAGAATTAGCAGCCACCCTGAAAAAATTGCAAAACACTCAAACTAAATTAATCCAAGCTGAAAAAATGTCTAGCTTGGGGCAGTTGGTAGCGGGAATTGCCCATGAAATCAATAACCCCGTAAGTTTTATTTATGGGAATATTCAACCAGCCAGTGATTATGCCAGTGACTTGATTGAGCTAATTCATCTTTACCAAGTTCATTATCCTAGTCCACCCCAAGAGATTTCTTATTTTACTGAAAATATTGACATAGAGTATCTAGTAAGTGATTTTTATAAGTTGCTGAAATCGATGAAAACAGGAGCCACACGCATCAGTGATATTGTTAAGTCTCTGCGGACATTTTCGCGCTTGGATGAAGCAGAATTTAAAGAAATAGATATTCACGAAAATATCGAGAGTACCTTAGTTATTCTACAAAATAGATTGAACGGTCGGGCGGGAAAACCAGAGGTCTATCTCACCAAGAATTATGCCGACTTACCTAATGTTAAATGTTATGGTGGTTTATTGAATCAGGTGTTTATGAATTTGTTAGTCAATGCTATTGATGCGATCGAACAACAGCGATCGAGCCTCGACCCTAGGGAAAAATTAGATTATCTTGGTAGAATTGTGATTACCACTTCTCTCACTTCTGAAAATCAGGTGGCGATCTCGATTCAGGATAATGGTTGCGGGATGAGTTTTCAAGTTCAAGAAAAAATATTTAATCCATTTTTTACAACTAAACCTGTGGGTCAAGGTACGGGTATGGGTTTAGCAACTAGCTATCAAATTGTAACGGAAAATCATGGGGGTCATTTGCAGTGTTTTTCTAATCCGGGAGAGGGGGCTGAGTTTACGATTACTTTGTCAATCAACGGATTGATGTAAAAATTTGGTCATTAGAGGTAGGGTGCGTCGCTATGAATAATTCTCGCTATAAATGAGGATTAAGAGAGCGACGCACCTTACATTCATAACGGGATGAATAACTAGGACTTGCTATCCTATCATGTCGCAATACGGTTTACTAGACAAGATTGCAAAAATAGTTAGGAACGGGCTCTCCGGCCCGTTCCACAAAAATATTTTTTCCTGTGAAACGGGCCGAAGAACCCGTTCAAAAAGTTGGTCAAAAAGACTTTTGCAATCTTGTCTAGTAAACCGTATTAGACAAGATTTCAAAAATACCTGGGATGGGCATCTTGCCCGTCCCACAAAAAGTTTTTTCTTTTGTGGGATGGGCCGGAGAGCCCGTCCCAGAATTTGATTAAAAGGACTTTTGCACGATATCTATCGTGAGGATTTTAGTCCTGGAATGGATGCGGACTAAAGTCCTCACTACGAACCTTTTTTCTTGTGTTATGGCGGGTGTAATATGACTATTGCAGTGGCAAAAATACTGTCATCACTTCGCCCTTTTCTGGGCGCTGGCGAATTACTAATTTGCCGCCAGCAGCGCGAAATAAGTTCTTAGTTACGCTCAAATTTAAGCTCAAACTTCCTGTCTCTGGCTGTACCATGAGCAAAGGCCCGATCGATCGCAAAGGAGCATTGGCCGATTTTCCAAAAGTCGCTTCGCCATTACCTTCAGATAAGTGCTCCGATTCCAACTGCAACTTTAACTGACTCCCGGCCAAAGTCACCTCTACCTGAATGCGACTCCCCGATCGCAAAGTTCGAGTAAAATTCTCAATTAAATTAGTTAAAACCTGATCCAACATTGTCGGATCGCTGACTACCGCGGGCAATTTTTGCGGCACAATAACTTCTAAAGTGTGGTTGCGCTGAATGGCTTGTTTTTGCCAGCGGGGAATGCTATTTTGCAGCACTTCGCCCAGGGATATTGCTGTTAGCTGCACTCCCGAATTTTTGGCTTGGGACATTTCCATTTCCACGGCGCGGAAAATTAAACCGAAGCGATCGATCTGAGTGGTGCACTCAGCATCGATGGTTTCCAAGCGCTTCACCACCACTGGATCGAGTTTGGGGCGTTTCAGCAACAATCGAGTCAGGGTGCGGATGGTGGCCAAAGGAGTGCGGACTTCGTGGGCGATCGCCTGTAACAACTCCACCTCTTTAGTCGCGTAAGGAATTGCAGACTTGCACTTGATATTTTGCCGCCCTTTCAAACTATCATCAACTCTTTCATCTTTTACTCTGCCTGCTTCTTCTTTCGCAACAGGTAAATTATTTAACAACAACCGAGTGAACAGCGTGACTGTTTGATAGTTGGGTTCAACAGGCAAAAACTGCTGGAATAGCGCATCTAATTTATAAGTAGAATTAGGAGTTAATTTGTGAGATTGCAAATTGAATCCACCCTCAGAATTAGCCAGCAAACATTCAGTTTCAGTGACGCGGCGCCGCAAAACTTCCCAAGCTTTGGCGACTACTTGCGGGTCGAAAGAAAAGAGAAAAGCCGGAATTCCCGCCGCATTTTCACCTAAAACCATCACGAGACTAAAACTAGCAGTTAAAACTACACAAAACTGTTCGTTTGCTAAAGGATCGCCGATCGCCAAAGCCAGCGCAGGCGCAGCAGCAGGCGCAGATATTTGCTCATCGGCAGCCGGCAGCAAAGCTAAAGTTTGTCTAGCACGAAATGACCACAAAGCTGCATCGTTATCGGGAATGCTGGTAAAGATCCAATTAGCAAAGCCCGAAGCTACAGCGGGCTCTGTCAAAACCGAAGACGGGCCCGACAAAACCAATCCCTGACAGGAATTAGGATTTGGGGAGACACAGTGTTTTTGCTGGGCGAGCATTTGATTCAAAGTCGCGATCGCCCCGTACCATTCCTGTTCAGCTTTGGGCCTTTGGGCCCCCCGACTTCCAGGACACTTGGGGCGACTGTTTTCGCGCGCCAACCTCGCGTCAAAGGGACTGAGGTCATTTTCTAGGGCCTCGGAGGCTAAAATTTCGCTGATAGTCGGTAAAAAGTAAGTATTCACAGTAGTTATAAACCCACCTTCAGATAGATGAAGGATGAAGTATTTATGTATAGCAATGCTCAGGAGTCAGGATTCAAGCACCAACAGGATCGCAAAATCCCGCCTAATTTCTTGCGCCTTGCTCATACCTCACAGGATATCCACATTTGTCAACTATCGATATTGGCAGAACCGAACAAATAAGTCGCAATCTCCGCGCTTCGGGCGATATTTTCCACAAGGGTAGCCCGATCGCCCTGGCAAAAGTGCAAAATGGATGCAGTTAACACCGTGCTTTGCTTATGCCCACCTCGATCGCCGACTCAAAAAATCTGCTGTCAGACTTAATGGCACGCTACCGCAACCAAGTAGATTATCTAGCAATTCGACTCGAAGAAGCCGAAGGAACCGACATCCTGCTGCGGGGCGAAAAAATTGAAACCCTCAGCGAAGGAGTCTCAATCGGAGGCCAAGTCCGAGCTTGTCACAAAGGCGGCTGGGGCTTTGCCAGTTTTAACCGACTTTCCACCCTCGCCGAAAGAATCGAAGAAGCCATCGCCGCAGCCAAACTGATCGGCGAAGAAGAAACGATTCTCGCGCCTGTCACCCCAGTACAGGACATTTGCTTCCTGCCCCTGACAGGAACAGATCCCCGTCTGGTTCCCCTAATTGACAAAAAGCAATTGTGCGATCGCTACGCAGCCATTTTGCGTAGCATAGACCCCCGCATTGCCACCATCTCCGTGCGCTACGGCGACAGCACCCAGCGCATCATCCTCGCCACCTCCGAAGGCACCATGCTCGAACAAGGCTGGGCAGACATGGAAATGCGGTTTGCCGCCACAGCCCGCAGCGGGGAAACCGTACAAACCGGCCGCGAAACCACCGGTTCGCGGAAAGCTTACGAAGATTTAACCGAACTTGAAACCCAAGTTCGCAGCGCCGCCCAGCGTGCCGTAGATTCCCTAGCCTTGCCCCCCGTCCAAGGCAACACTTACACCGTCGTCATCGACCCCATACTCAGCGGATTGTTCGTTCACGAAGCCTTCGGACATCTCTCCGAAGCAGACATGGCTTACGAAAATCCCGATATTTTGGAAATTATGACTCTCGGCCGCCAGTTCGGCCCGAAAAATTTGCAAATTTTTGACGGTGCGGCGCCACAGGGACACCGCGGCAGCTATTTCTACGACGATGAAGGCACTCCGGCGACTACGACTCAGTTAATTAAAGACGGGGCTTTAGTCGGGCGCCTGCACTCGCGGGAAACTGCGGGGAAGTTGGGAGAAACGCCTACGGGGAATGCTCGCTGTTTAAATTATCACTATCCGCCGATCGTCCGCATGACGAATACTTGGATCGAACGGGGCGATACACCAGTTGCGGATTTATTTTCTGGTATCAAAGAAGGAGTTTACGCGCGCAATTGGCAAGGCGGCATGACTAACGGCGAAATGTTTACTTTCAGTGCTGGCGAAGCTTGGATGATCCGCGATGGCAAACTCGACAATCCGGTGCGGGATGTGACTCTTTCGGGTAATGTTTTCAGCACTTTAGCGGATATTGAGGCGATCGGCGACGATTTCTACTGGGATGAATCCGGCGGCTGCGGCAAGGGAGGACAAAGCGGTTTACCCGTGGGCTGCGGCGGCCCGAGTTTGCGGATTCGGGATGTCGTGGTGGGCGGGGAAGCTGCGGAAGATTAAAGCTTCCACATCTTGAGAGTTATTGCATAAATCTGCGTTGAGGAGCGATCGGCAAACCGCTCCTTAATGCAGGTGCCTTTCCACTTCGGGCGATCGAATCCTTGTGATGAAAGTCTATTAAAAATCAAGGTAAAGCGCCAGATTCCTACTCGCGACTCTTCACCTTGATTTTTTTTACTGTCAAATTCTACATGGGGACGGTAGCGGATGTAAAATTAGTGCGATCGTTCCGAATGCAAGTTTTCGGTTAATTGCGGCAATTGGCGAAAATAAAAAACAGGTTAAACTCTGAAACCGGATTGATCGAGGTGGGCGATGGTGTCACGCCAGCTTCAGGGCGCCATCAACCGGGCTTCTGGGGGCGATGGGTGGCTGGAAGTCTCGGCGAGAACAGCCAGGAGAAGGCGAGGAGGTACAGCCTTTTGAATCGGTTTCGCGCTCTTTAGCTAATAGCATTTGTTGCAAGTTATCGAACTGATGTTCTGTCATGGAAATATTTTCTAGTTTTTCAGGAAGAACCAGAGCGCTAACGAATAGCGCAATCAAATAAATAAACTTCACGGGAGTATACATTCTATTTTTCCTCTCGATCTTTCTAGTTAACGATGAAAACTAACCCAGAACGCCCCAGACCAAATTACCGTTAACCTTTAGTTAGAAACTGCTCGAATTACTAAGGTTTCCAGCGATAAACCAAAGCAAACACACTCAAAATTAATGACTCAGTATGTTTCGCTTCTTTTGGTAAAATGTCCATTTTTGTGGTTATCTTCCGCTACCTCGTTCTGGTGGTGCCACATCTTTATCGCTATCTGCGTAGAATTTTTGAGTGTTGGCTGCGGCGGTTACAATTTCGGGAGCAGAGTTGTTGTGAGAGAAAAAAGTCGATCGAGCTTCAGAGTTTTGAGCCTTAACTGCAATGCCGCTCAGTAACAGGCTTGACATCAAAATAGAAGAGTAGAGGCGCATCATAAAATTCCGTGTCGTATTTTCCACTTCTTGATACGCAGCCTCGATTGTGAGATCCGGCTAAAAAAATAGAATTGTCGCAAAATCTTCAATTAGTAATTGACGGCACCGCAATTTTTTTGATTTGTCGTCATAAGGGGGTAAAACCCCTCAAATTTCTCGCTTTGACGCTGGTAAGTTCGAGTTTCCTCCTGTACAGCCGACAACAGCACAATTTAACCCTTGAATCGTCTTTAAACGCTCTTCTAACCAGCAAAGGAAAACCGCAAATTATAAATTTTTAATGTTCTTCAGATTAACTTCATAATTTATTGATATAGCCGCGCCAGCCTCGGATTGAAGACAAAACAGCAGAGTATTAGGTGCGCCGTCAGTCGAAATCCGCAGGTTGAAAAAAAATCAGGTTCACAAATGCCCAAAGGATTGTTGTGCTGTGTTTTTGAATTTACAGTCAATGTATGTTTCGTCAACAAAGCGGTGCCGCGCGGGGCGGTTAGAGTTCAGGGAATTGTCACATAAGTAGGTAGGCGCGCCTCACTCGCCCTACAAAAACAAACACTGAGTTTTTAATCAATACTGCGGAGTCAATCTTAAATCTCACATCAGGAATCAACTCAGTTGCGCGTTTACCTGTTGAAACAGTGAGTCGAGGGTTGACGAGTTGTCCAACACAACATCAGCTTGTTGGCACTTTTGAGCTAGCGGGATTTGGGCGTTAATTCTGGCATTAGCTCGATCGTAACTCAAGCCGTCTCGCTGCATCAACCGTTGTAACTGCACCGAGGGCGAAGAGTACACCACCCAAATTTCGGTACACAAGTCCGTCATGTTAGCTTCAAACAGCAGCGGTACTACCAAAACCACAGTCAATGTGTCATTCTTGGCGCCCAAAACGGTTTTTTTTGCAATAACGCTTTGTTTTTCTTGAGTTTTTGTACTTAAGCTTTGTGTGTTTTGGGATACATGACTGAATGCAGCAATACTGTTTTGAGTTTCCTCAACAAATCGGCGCCGTACATAAGGGTGAATCTGTTGTTCCAACCACTGGCGCTCGGCTGGGTTACAAAAAATAATATTTCCCAACTCGGGTCGATTTAAATTGCCATCGGGCAGCAAAATAAAGGCGCCGTATCGTTCTACAATAGAGTCCAGTATTGGCGAACCTGGGTGCACAGCTTCGCGGGCGTAGATATCGGCATCTAAAATCGGAAATTTACAGGTATCTGCCAGATAATTAGATATAGCGGTTTTTCCGGTGGCGATGCCCCCTGTTAAACCGATGGCGCGAACAGTTCGATCTGTCATAATTTTCTCTGTTTAAACGGAACTATGTAGAGACACTTACTGTCAGTATTTGCTATGTTGGTGACACAATCAAAATTAGACTTTAAATTCAAAATTAGCGATCGAGAGCTAGCGTTAGGAAGTGTCAGCATTGGGGTGCGATCGACTCTTTTTTACTTAAAACCTCCATTTTCAACTCGAATCAAGGTCTAGATCGAGGCAAACATATGAAAACTCAACGTGCTGTGCGCTCAATTCTGGCAGCAATACCCATTGCCGGATTTTTGATATTAGATTTTTCGCCCCACCTCCTGTTTTTGAAAGCCAACAGCAGCGGATGGCTAGTTGTGGCAATTTCTCCTCAACCCCAAATTGCAGCAGCACAATCATCTATTGTTCCAGCACCAGACGGCACGGGAACCGCGATCGCCCCGGGCGCAGCTCGCTACGACATTCAAGGCGGCACAGGTTCCAGAGATGGAGCAAATCTGTTTCACAGTTTTACTAGGTTTAATCTGAATTCTGGCGAAACTGCCAATTTCCTCTCCAACCCAAACATTAAAAATATCCTCGGCCGCGTTGTCGGCGGCGACGCTTCCTTAATTAACGGTTTAATTCAAGTTAGCGGCGGCAATTCTAACTTGTACCTGATGAACCCCGCAGGGATTATTTTCGGTGCCAATGCCAGACTAGACGTTTCCGGGTCTTTTTTTGCTACCACAGCTACGGGTATCGGTTTTGACAACCACTGGTTTAACGGTACGGGGGCTAACGACTACGCGGCACTCGTCGGAGGGCCGAATGTTTTTGCTTTTGGGGCACAGTCAGGGAGTATTGTCAATGCGGGTGACTTGGCTGTGGGAACCGGGCAAAATTTGACTTTGCTCGCCGGGACGGTAATCAGTACCGGGAAACTTGAAGCGAACGGCGGTCAAATTACGGTGGCGGCCGTTCCGGGGGGAAATCTGGTGCGCTTCAGTCAAAACGGACTTTTGCTGAATTTAGAAGTTGCTCCGGCTGCGGGAGTGTCCGGTGCTGCGGCTATTCCCTTTTCTCCCCAGAGTTTGCCTCGGTTGCTATCGGGGCCTGGGGTGGCTGAGGCTACTGGTATAACTACGAACGATCGCGGTGAAGTTGTACTCACAGGCAATCAAACAGTGCCTGTAGGTGCAGGAACTGCCCTGATATCGGGTACTGTAAGTGTTTCTGCCAAGGGGGGTGCAGGAGGTAGTGCGAACGTGTTGGGCGACCGAGTAGGGCTGTTGGGAGCGAGGATTGAGGCGGACGGGCCGGCTGGTGGCGGTACGGTGCGGATCGGGGGAGATTACCGAGGCCAGGGTACGGTGCCTAATGCCAGGATGACTTATGTGGATGGCAAAAGTTCGATCGCAGCCAACGCCACGCACTCAGGTAACGGCGGCAGAGTTTTTGTCTGGGCGGACAACACCACATCATTTTTGGGCAGGATCAGCGCGACGGGCTTTTCGACAACGGCCAGCAGCGGGGGTACGGGCGGGTTTGTGGAAGTTTCCGGCAAGCAAAGATTGATTTTTAACGGTACTGTCGATACCTCCGGGACAAACGGTTTGGGGACTTTGCTGCTCGATCCGGAAAATATTTTAATTACAGATTCCCAAGAAGCTGCGGGGGATGCGACTGTTATTGCTAACAGCAATATTTTGGCAACCGGAACGCCATCTGGACAGCAGCAAAACAATTCTGAGCCTTCGCTGACAATTTCAAGAAGAGCTTTGGAAAGTTTGTCTGGAACTGCAAATGTGGTTCTCGAAGCGCTCAACGATATCAAAATTGCCGATCTGGCAGACAATAAGTTGAGTTTTGCAGCAACCACTGGCTCGGTAACATTGAGAGCAGATGCCGATCGCAGCGGTGTCGGCGTTTTTTCGATGAATGCTAGAGATACAATTAGCACTCGCGGAGGCGCGATCGCTATTTCTGGAAGTCAAATAACGGCTGGTAATTTGTCGAGCAACGGCGGAAATATTAGTTTGATTAGTCCGGGAACAACCGTTGCAGGCAATGTTTCTGCATCGAATCCCAGCACCGGCAACAGCGGGAATATTTTGCTCGAAGGCCTCAACGTCACCGCCCAAAAAATTGAGGCCAGCGGCTCTAAATCGGCAGCAACTGTAACTTTGAGTGCTCGGAGCATTCTAGGAGTTAATTCGATCGCCGGAGGCTCGGGAAATATTACCTTGACGGGTAATGAAATTAATTTGAAAGGCGACAAAAATTCCGTCAGCGGTACGGGATTTTTGGTACTGCAACCTTGGAACCCTGCTCAAAATATTGCGATCGGCGGTACGGGAACACTTGGGACTAATATCTATCTGAATCTGACAGCAAACAACCTCGAAACTTTGCAAAATGGATTTGCTGGAATTACGATCGGGCGCAGCAACGGTAGCGGTTCGATTTTGATTGCTAACGATGTCACATTTTATGACCCGCTGATTATTCAATCACCGACGGGTTTGGGAACAATTACTACTAGAAATTCTCTCACAGGTGCAGATAATGCCTCAATTACTCTGAAAGCTGACGGTAATATTGCCACGGGAAATATCACTACCAACAATCAAGAAATTCGCATCAATAGCACTACTGGTAATGTCACCACCAATCAGCTACGCACGGCTTCTAACCGCACCATCAGCACTTCAGTCAATTCTTCCCCAGTTGTGCGCTCTCGGGCGGGTGATATTAGCGTTACCGCTGAGGGTACGGTGACGGTAGGGGCGATCGACACCAAGGGCGATCGCGGGGGCAACGTCACCCTGACTGGGACTGCCGGAGTCACCGCGGGGGCGATCCAAGCTGGAGGCTCCGAAACAGGCGGAAATATTACTCTGACGGGTAACGAAATTGACTTGACGGGCGGCAGGAATTCGATCGCCAGCAACGGCAATCTGGTGCTGCAACCGGCAACTCCGTCTCAGAATATTACCTTGGCCGGTGCGGATGTAACTGAGGCTTTGGACTTGACTGCCGCGGAATTGAACTCGCTGCAAAACGGGTTTGCTTCGATCGCGATCGGGCGTGCGGATGGCAGCGGCTCGATCGCGATCGCTCCGGCGGCAACCCGAGGGCAAAATGCGACGGCAGCCCCGGCGGTGACTTTTCAAGATCCGACGACGATTCGATCGCCCGAGAGCACTGGTGCGATCGTGGGAACAGGTGCGATCGTGGGAATTGATAACGCCAGCATCGCTCTGCTGGGCGGTAGTGTGGCTGTTGGGGACGTTACCTCGACGGCGGGGATTAACATCACTAGCAGTCTGGGTAACGTCTCTGTCGGTACGGTTTCATCTCGATCGGCTTCCGGGGCGGCGGGCGATATCAACATCCGCAGCGCCGGTTCGGTAGCAGCGGGCAACGTCAATGCTTTTGGCGGCAGAAGCGGCGGAGATATCTCGATCGCGGCGCCGGGCCAGATCGTGGCAGGAGTGATCAATTCCGGTTCGCAGTCGGGAAGTGCCGGTTCGAGCAAGATTACCGGGCAGAAAGATGTTGAAGTTGTTTCGATCAAAGCTAATGGCAATACCGGCGGCGATGTGGCAATCCAGGCTGGGGGCTTGTTTCGGGCTGCCGGAACCGGAACGGCTGCCGAACGCGCCTCTAGCGTCAGCATTTCTACAGACGGACAGGTGCGATCGGGTTCTCTGACTCTGCTACAAAGCGCCTGCCAGTCGGGAAACTGCGCTACCAGCAGTGTTGCGACGGGAAACTCGAAATCTAACTCTACCACCACAACTTCGGCGCCGCTGCTGGGCCTGCCGATTCCAACACCCACTACCACCACCGTGACACTAAAAACTACGGGCAATTCTCCACAAATTGTCACTGAGACCCCCGCAGTGTCTGCGCCTAAGAGCAGTACCGCAAATGTCGCTTCAGAAGCTGCTGCTGCGACTGTTGAGGCGCCCTCGAACGCCACTACTACCGGGTTGGTGTTGGGGTCGCCGTCGGTGTTAAAAGACAATCTGGGCGCTCCAGCGGCGACAGAAAACGGCAGCACTGCCACAATTGCACAGAAGCCAGGAAGTGCTAGCAATGCAGAAACTATCGGCAATAATATCAGGGTTCCTGAGATTTCTCGATCGAGCGCGATCGGGCAAATAAGTCCGATCGACGCGGTGCAGAAAAGAGAAAAAATTCAGGGCCAGGAATTTGAACGTTACTTTGGCAGCAGTCTGGTTCAAAAGTCAATCACGCCGCAAACGATCCGAGATACTCTCAGCAGCGTCAGTCGCTTGACTGGGGTTAAACCGGCGATCGTTTACGTGTGGGCGAAAGAGAATCATTTAGAACTTGTGTTGTTATTGCCAGATGGCAAAAATGTGTTTAAAAGCGTGTCGGCAAGCCGCGAGACGGTGCTGCAAGTTGCTAAAGAATTCACTAATGCTGTCAGAACTCCTAGAAGATTGACTGCTGATGATTACAAGGAACCTGCCCGGGAACTTTACCAGTGGTTGATTGCACCGCTGCAACCAGAATTGGAGGCTAACAAGATTGATACCTTGGTGTTTTCGATGGATGCGGGTTTGCGAACTTTGCCTTTGGCTGCTCTTTTTGATGGCAAACAGTTTTTGGTAGAAAAGTATAGTTTGGGGTTGATTCCCAGTTTGAGTTTGACTGATACTCGCTATGCTGATGTTAAGGGTTCGGAAGTTTTGGCGATGGGTGCGTCGAATTTTCCGGCAAAATACGATCAAAATCCTTTGCCTGCTGTGCCGCTGGAAATATCAACAATTGTGGACAAGATTTGGCCTGGTTCGTCTTTTCTCAACGAAGCTTTTACCTTGGCAAATTTGAAGGACAAACGCAATCAACCCCAATACAAAATTATTCACTTAGCTACTCATGGCGATTTTCAGCCTGGTGGTGCCGAAAATTCTTACATTCAGTTTTGGGATACTAAGTTGCGGTTGAATCAGTTGAGTGAGTTGAAGTTATCTAACCCGCAGGTGGAGTTGTTGGTTTTGAGTGCGTGTACTACGGCGGTGGGAGACGAACAGGCAGAGTTGGGGTTTGCGGGATTGGCGGTACACGCTGGGGTAAAATCGGCTTTGGCGAGTTTGTGGTATGTGTCAGATGCTGGTACTTTGGGGCTGATGACTGAGTTTTACCAGCAGTTGCGCGAGGCGCCGATTAAGGCTGAAGCTTTGCGCCTCGCTCAGTTGGCGATGTTGCGCGGGGAAGTGCGGTTGCAGGATGGTTATTTGGTACGATCAGGCAATAATCAAGCTCTGCCTTTGCCGCCGGAGTTGGCCGCCAGGGGCGATCGTAATTTGTCGCATCCTTATTATTGGGCTGCTTTTACCATGATTGGTTCGCCTTGGTAATTCTGAAGGAAGAAGGAAGATGGAAGAAGGAAGAAGGAAGAGGGAAGAGGGAAAAGAGGGCTCGGAGTGCGATCGGCAAAACAGACTAATGACTAATACCTCAGGTTCGTAGTAAGGACTTTAGTCCTCAGAAAAGAGAGGACTAAAGTCCTTACTACGAACCAATTTGATTGTGGTCGTTGATTTGGGATATGATAAGACTAATGACTAATTGCTAGCAGCTATTTGACTCAGGCGTTTGAGGATGCGGAGTACATCATAAAGTTCGTTACCGGGGTTGCGAGTGAGATACCCCTTAGATGTGCTATATCGCGGTGATTCTCCGTTGACTAATTTGACAAAGATGAAACTGCCGCCTGTAGCGATCGCGCCGTAACTCGGGCGATCGCGATTGGGGTTTGCTAGCATATAAGCTAAGATTTGCGCCAGCCCCGCTTCCATGGAAAACGAAACTCGTTTCGATTCGATTACCATCAGCCACAACTGCTCTTTTAAAACTAAAGTGTCGAGACTGCCTTTGATGATTGCGCCTTCATCTTCTGCGGAAATTTCCACAGATTTTTCCGGTTTAATGTAAAATGGGTGCAGGTAAAACTCGCCAGCAAATAACAGCGGAGAGACGATCGACAAACTGATGGTTTTTTCCAGCATCGGCGGATACTCAAGCAAGTTGAAGTAACCCGCCTTAATCTGATCTAGCTGTCGTTTCTGAAAATCGGTGATTTCGGGTAACTCGTCTTGCCATTCTCGAAAAAACTGGTCGTCTGTGACAAGTTGCAGGTTAAAAAGTGTTTTTAATTCGGCTAATGTGACGTTTTTAGCTTGAATTGTTTGAACCATAATTGACGATATTTGATTTTATCAATACTTACAATTATCTCAGATTTATCAACAACTAAATAGGTTCGTAGTGAGGACTTTAGTCCGCATTAAGAAGGACTGAAGTCCTCACTACGAACCGAAGATAGTCTAAGTTATTCAGTGGCAACTTGTAGATTGAAAAGTGTTTTTAATTCTGCTAATGTGGCGTTTTTAGCTTGAATCGTTTGAACCATAATTGGCGATAGTTAATTTTATGAACACTTACAATTATCTCAGATTTATCAACAACTAAATAGGTTCGTAGTGAGGACTTTAGTCCGCATTAAGAAGGACTGAAGTCCTCACTACGAACCGAAGATAGTCTAAGTTATTCAGTGGCAACTTGTAGATTAAAAAGTGTTTTTAATTCTGCTAATGTGACGTTTTTAGCTTGAATTGTTTGAACCATAATTGGCGATAGTTAATTTTATCAATACTTACAATTATCTCAGATTTATCAACAACTAAATAGGTTCGTAGTGAGGACTTTAGTCCGCATTAAGAAGGACTGAAGTCCTCACTACGAACCGAAGATAGTCTAAGTTATTCAGTGGCAACTTGTAGATTAAAAAGTGTTTTTAATTCTGCTAATGTGACGTTTTTAGCTTGAATTGTTTGAACCATAATTGGCGATAGTTAATTTTATCAATACTTACAATTATCTCAGATTTATCAACAACTAAATAGGTTCGTAGTGAGGACTTTAGTCCGCATTAAGAAGGACTGAAGTCCTCACTACGAACCGAAGATAGTCTAAGTTATTCAGTGGCAACTTGTAGATTAAAAAGTGTTTTTAATTCTGCTAATGTGACGTTTTTAGCTTGAATCGTTTGAACCATAATTGGCGATAGTTAATTTTATGAACACTTACAATTATCTCAAATTTATCAACAACTAAATAGGTTCGTAGTGAGGACTTTAGTCCGCATTAAGAAGGACTGAAGTCCTGACTACGAACCGAAGATAGTCTAAGTTATTCAGTGGCAACTTGTAGATTGAAAAGTGTTTTTAATTCGGCTAATGTGGCGTTTTTAGCTTGAATCGTTTGAACCATAATTGGCGATAGTTAATTTTATGAACACTTACAATTATCTCAAATTTATCAACAACTAAATAGGTTCGTAGTGAGGACTTTAGTCCGCATTAAGAAGGACTGAAGTCCTGACTACGAACCGAAGATAGTCTAAGTTATTCAGTGGCAACTTGTAGATTGAAAAGTGTTTTTAATTCTGCTAATGTGGCGTTTTTAGCTTGAATCGTTTGAACCATAATTGGCGATAGTTAATTTTATGAACACTTACAATTATCTCAGATTTATCAACAACTAAATAGGTTCGTAGTGAGGACTTTAGTCCGCATTAAGAAGGACTGAAGTCCTCACTACGAACCTAAGATTGTCTAAGTTATAATTAATTTATGCTAATTCCAAATTTTTTGCAAATTCAGAACAAACCCCGGCAAAACGTTTTCCCCGGAAAGTGTGAGAGGAGATTGTAAAACTTCGACTGCTTGAGCGGGGCGATAAATTTCAATTTCTCGTTTTTTGCGATTAATCAGCCAACCCAAACGGCAGCCATTTTCTATATATTCTTGCATTTTTTCCTGAGTCTTTTTCAAGCTGTCGGTCGGGGAGAGAATTTCCACAGCAAAATCGGGACAGAGGGGAATGAATTTTTCTCTTTGTTGAGGTGTCAAAGCTTCCCAGCGGGATTTTTCTACCCAAGACGCATCGGGAGAGCGATCGGCTTTATTGGGAAGAGTAAATCCTGTGGAGGAATCAAAGGCTTCACCGAGTTCGGTTTGTTCGTTCCAAAGTCCAATCTGTAAGTTGAATTTTGAGTTGCTTTTCCCTGTTTCTCCTCCGGTTGGTGGCATGACGATTAATTCTCCGTTGGCGTTGCGTTCTAGTTTCAATTCAGGGTGTTCTTCACACAGTTGATAAAACTGTTCGGAAGTTATTTGAATAATGGAATTGAGATTTAATGTGATAGCAGTCATTGTTATTTACCTGCTGTGGGTGGGAACTTGAGTAAGAATTTATAATGAATTATACATTTTAAATTCTTACTCAAGATTTATAATTTTACTGCAATGTTTTGATGCGGTTGAGGGCGTCTTGATAGGCGCTGGTTCTGCCACCTTGCTTGTACAGTTCTGCTGCTTTTTGAAAGTCGGCAATTGCTTTGGGTTTGTCTTCTGTCGCTAGGTAAGCTAAGGCTCGGTTGTAGTAGGCGTCGGCGAAACCGGGATTGGCTGCGATCGCCTGCGTGTATGCTTGAATGGCCGTGGAACCGCGGGTGGGGTCGGGAATGAGGGAGATTAGCGTGCGGGCATTACCGATATTGAAATGCAATTCTGGGGTGTTCTTGGGCTTGAAAGCCAGTGCTTTGTTGAAATCGGCGATCGCCTCCCAAGCATCTCCTCGATCTAAGCGAGAAAGTCCTCGAAAATAATAGGATTGGGCGTCTTGCGGATTGGCGGTGGATACCGGGCCGACTGTTGGGGGAGTATTGTCTACTTTCAACTCGGATTTGTTCATTCCCGCCGCCACTAGCTTCGCGATAAATGTGTTGATCGGAACTGCTGCGTTAAAGCCGGTTTTAATCGGGGCGACTTCGCCGGAACTGGTTTGAGCGAAACCGAATTCCCCTTGTCCGTGCAAGCCGATGACTCGGCCTTCGGAGTCGAACACTGGCCCGCCGCTCATCCCGCTCCAAGTTACTGCTTGATACCGCAAATTGTAACCTTCCGGGCGGTTGCGCGGGCGGCTGGTAACGAGTCCGGGAGACAGTTCTGGTTCTCGTTCGGCGCCGAAAAGTCCGCCGGTAGCGGGATAGCCGTAAACGAAGATTTGAGTGCCGATGACGGCAAGATCGGAATCGGCGATCGTCGCCACTGGATATTCTTCGGGACTTTCAAATTTGACTACGGCTAAATCGGCGTCTGTTGTGGCTGCTTGCAAGCGGGTGACTGCGGTGGCTTGATAGTTTTTGCCGATCGACGTGCGAACGGTGTATTTCACGTCTGCTTTTTCTACAACGTGATTGACTGTTAAAACTGTGTAAGTTTTGCCGTTTTTGGCAATAATTACCCCAGAACCGTCTCCTAGGGAACTGTTAATTTGTACTGTCAGCGGCCCGGCAATACTGGCGATTTGTTGGGGAGTTTTGGCGATCGCGGGTTGGCTGATGACTATGGTTAAGGCTGCGGTGGTTCCTGCTAGCAAGGTGGCGAGGGTGTCGAAACGAGAAAAATTTCTATTCATGGTATGGGTAATTTGTAGTTGGGTAGCGGGGGTTAGCTGCTAGTCGAGGTTTGTGTTTAGTTTGATTAGTGTTTTGACGCTTGGGGCGATCGGCTTTGTTGTTTAATGATAATTTTACTCGCTATTTTGTTCCGCGATTCCCTGTGTCCCCATTCAGTTGTAAGGTGCGTCAGGCTGGCGATCGCACAGGGGAATGCCGTTTCCCTAAAGATCCTTGCCTAGGATATGCATCCTACTTATTAAAACGCAACAATGCCTGACTCCAACTCGGTGCTTAGTTCTTCTTTAGTCATCGTTCCCCGTGCGACTTGCATGACTAAATCATCAGCTCGATCGTCCGTCAAATTCAGAGTCCAGCCATTCAAACGCAAAAAGGTATCTGCTACGGCAAAAGCGGTTCTATTATTGCCGTCAATAAAAGGATGATTCATTGCTAGGTGATAGAGATAGGCGGCAGCTTGTTCGCTAATTGTTGGATGCAAAAGTTGACAGCCAAAAGTTGCTTGAGGTTGAGCTAAAGCTGATTCTAATAATCCTTCATCTCTGACACCCGAAGTACCACCAAAACTAGAAATTTGGTCTTCATGAAGTTCCAGCACTTCATCTATGGAGATAAATCTAGGAGTTTGCAAGGCGACGGTAAACCTCCTCTCGTTCTTTTTTAGATGCTAAGTAAGCATTCCAAACATCACTCTTCTCTGATTTTACAGGATCTTTTGCTTTGATTTCTAGTAGAACCTCAAGCATTTCTTTCAGGATGGGTTCTGGCAATTGGTCGATTTCTTGCAGAAGTTGTTCTTTTACGCTCATATTTTTTTCTAATTATTTTACAACCACTTTACAACTTATATCATGTCCGGTCGATTGACCGCAACAAGTAAGGTTTGTAGTGCGGACTTCAGTCCGCTTGCTTGGCTACGGACTAAAGTCCGCACTACGAACCGTTTTTGTTTCGCTGGGCGAACACCTCCGCAGACTGAAGATTAGATTTACAAATTTTGATGTTTTGTTGCCCATTGGACGATCGCCTCAGTCAATCCATCTAAGGTGTATTCTGTGGCTTCTACGTCTAACTTACCCAATAAACTCTGACAGCTTTTGGAGGTTTCCGGGCCGATGGAGGCGATGCAAACGCTTTGCAGCCAATCCTGAGATAAGGAAAATTCGGGAGTTGTTTTGATCAAGTGGCAAAAGTTATGTACGGTTTTGGAACTGGCAAAAGTGATGATATCTACGGCTTGATTCTGGAGTGCGGCTAGGGCGATCGGAGCGATGGTTTCGGGACAGCAAGATTGGTAAGCTGGTACTTCGATTACTTGCGCTCCTTTCGCGGTGAATTCTTTAACTAAAACTTCTCTACCGCCACTTTCTACTCTGGGAAATAGGATTTTGCAGTTTTGCAAATTGTCTGGAAAGTTTTCGACTAGGGAATCGGCGACAAAGTTGGGGGGAATAAAGTCTGGTTGTAGCGAGTGCGATCGCAAACTCTCTGCGGTTTTTTTCCCGACTACTGCGATTTTAATGCCAAACAAGCTGCGCGCGTCTTTGCCTTTGGCTTGCAATCGTTGAAAAAAACAGTCTACGGCGTTGTGGGAAGTGAGAATTAACCAGTGAAAACTTGCCATTTGGGCGATCGCACTATCCAACGCTTCCCAACTCGAAGGCTCACCAATTACCAAGGCTGGCATTTCGATCGCGCGGGCACCTAGTTGCTGGAGTCGATCGCTAAATTGACCAGACTGGGAAGCCGCGCGGGTGACTAAAATCGTTTTTCCGGCTAAAGGCTGGCTGTCGTTAGCAGTGGCTGGTGTATTGCTCATGTTTGTGCTTTCTGGCTGGATTAAAAATTCGCGCAATCTAACTACTTCTCCAATGACGATGACGCAAGGCGATAGAGATTCACCTATTGTTTGCTGTACAATATCGGAGAGGGTGCCGATCCAAATTTGCTGTTCGGGGCGGCCGCAATCTCGGATAATGGCGATCGCAGTTTCGGGCGATCGTCCGTATTTTTGTAATTGCCAGACTATCTCGTTTAAATTGCGTCCTCCCATCAAGATTACCAAAGTTTCTATCCGCACTAAAGCTTCCCATTCCAGCGCGTCCGGTTCGTGGGCGCTCATCACCGCAAAACAGCGGCTCATCACCGGATCTGTGAGGGGAATTCCTGCTAATAAAGGTGCAGCAAATGCTGACGAGATTCCGGGTATTAGTTCAAACTCGCAGCCCGCTGTAATCAACGCTTGAATTTCGGAACTCGATCGACCAAAAATAAACGGATCGCCGCTTTTGAGCCGTACAACTTGTTTACCAAGCTTGCAGTGTTCTACCAGCAAGCGGTTAATTTCTTGCTGCTGGGTGGAAGGTTTGCCGCCGCGTTTCCCAACTTCGATTTTCCGACAAGTTGCTGGGATTAATTCGAGTTGCGGGATGTCGATGAGTGCGTCGTAGATTAAGACTTCGGCTTGGGATAGCAGTTTTTGCGATCGCACTGTCATCAAGTTACAATCTCCGGGCCCCGCTCCGACTAGATAAACTTTTCCTTTTGGGTTTTGCATATTTGCTCCTCGATAGTATAGTTTTATGAATATTGGGGTGTGGTGGCGCACCCTAGCTTAGCCTATAATTTAATCAGACTTTTCCAGCAGCCTGTCGGGGCGGGTTTACCCATCCACCTCAATCGTGCAAACAGGTTAAATAAACCCGCCACAACTCACTATTTATGCAGATTATCATCATCACTGCCGCCGATGCAAATTACTTTGAACTGGTGCGAGGCACTATTTTATCGGTGCGGGAAAAATCAGAGGGTGCAAATGTGGCGATCGGCTTTTTCGATCTCGGCTGCACTACGGAACAATTACAGTGGCTAGAAACACAAGTTAATTTCATTCAAAAACCCGATTGGGAGTTTGATTTTCCCGGTCAAAATGAAGCGCCTCACTATCTCAAAGGACTTTTAGCTCGTCCGTTTCTGCGCCGTTACTTCCCCAATTTCGACATCTACCTGTGGATAGATGCCGATGCTTGGGTGCAAGATTGGCAAGCCGTAAAATTATTCGTAAAAGGCGCGGCAAAACGAGGTTTAGCCGTGGTGCCAGAATTGGACAGAGGCTATTATTTAGCTTATGGCAAATTGCCTTGGTACTGGGAATTTGTTTTTCGCG
This sequence comes from Microcoleus sp. bin38.metabat.b11b12b14.051, assembly GCF_013299165.1. Lineage (NCBI taxonomy): Bacteria > Bacillati > Cyanobacteriota > Cyanophyceae > Oscillatoriales > Microcoleaceae > Microcoleus > Microcoleus sp. bin38.metabat.b11b12b14.051. The sequence continues at coordinate 87,185 of NZ_JAAFKD010000006.1, read as the reverse complement.
ACTATCAAGCAGCTTTTGGTGAGGAAGTGGCAAAACAGTTGCACAGCTACCCAACTATTAATGCAGGTATTTTCGCGCTGCACAAAGACGCGCCACACTGGGAACTTTGGGCGGTATATCTGGAAGAGGCATTGCAGCGGCACGTTTCTTTGATGACTGACCAAATAGCTTTAAATCGGTTGGTTTACGGCACTGAAATGTTCGATCGCACAGAGATGCTGCCGGCTGGCTGTAACTGGAGCTGCAACTTCGGTTTGCCCGTCTGGGACAAGCAGCAAGCGTGTTTTGTGGAGCCATATTTGCCGCACGGGGCGATCGGCATTCTGCACATGACCGGCCACAAGCACGACTTAGTAAAATTAGCAACAACCGACGGCAATCAAGTAGAAATTAGTCTCCGCTACCAACCAATCCAACGTCCAGTATCTCCACAATTAACAACAGTACAACAACAATCTAAAATCACAAACAATACTTTGTTACCCGCCGGAGACTATGTGTCGCCAGGATTAAAAATTATCCTCCCGGATGCGTACTTTCCCAACATGATTGTTGGCGACACTAATACTTGTCCGTGGCCTTACCTGCGCCGAGAGATTCCGCACAATTGGTATGTCGATAGCCGTGCTAGTTCAGTCGGATTTCTCAGCCGCGACGAAGCACATATCCTTTATAATACAGCCCTGAAATTTACAGGTAAAAAAGCCTTAGAAATTGGCTGCTGGTTGGGTTGGTCGGCCTGTCATTTAGCCCTCGCCGGAGTAGAGTTAGATGTCGTCGATCCGCTATTAGAAACCGAGAATATTAGACAGAGCGTCATCGATTCAATTCAATGCGCTCTCAATGCCTCTGGCGTGCAGACTACCGTGACGTTGGTACCCGGCTACAGCCCCCAAAGAGTAGAGCAATTAGCAAAGGAATTTAACCGCAAATGGTCGTTAATTTTTATTGACGGAGAACACGAAGGTGATGGGCCGTTAAATGATGCGATCGCCTGCGAAAAATTAGCTGAAGAAGATGCAATAATTTTATTTCATGATTTAGCAGCTCCCGCTGTAGCGAAGGGTTTGGATCACTTAAAACAACAGGGATGGCAAACAATTGTATATCAAACCATGCAAATTATGGGTGCTGCTTGGCGGGGCAATATCGAGCCTGTCAAACATCAACCAGATCCCAATATTTCTTGGCAGTTACCAGCACATTTGCACGGTTATTCAGTCAGCGGTATTTCAGTTATGCCACAACTGAATTTACCCTTGCTACCACCGCAAAATTTGCCAAAAATTCTTGAACGCAGCAAATCGTCAGCACAAAATTCTCCTGCGAACTTTAAAAATATCTTGTCTATTGTCCGCCCCTACACGCTGCTGAGCGAATCGAGACTGTTTTCTCTGTATTGTTTGGCAAAGCAAATATGCGTGGAAGATTTGCCGGGAAATTTTGTAGAATGCGGAACTTGCAAAGGCGGTTCAGCGGCGTTAATCGCATTTGTAATTAAACATTACAGCCGCCGTCCGAGATTGCTGTATGCTTTTGATACGTTTGAAGGAATGCCCGCACCTACGGAGATTGATCGCCATCAGGGAATACCTGCAAATCTCACTAATTTTGGCGAAGGAACTCTCAAAGCTGATATTACTGAAAATTTGGACAAAATCTGTGAGTTACTGCAAGTTAAAGATATTGTAGTACCAGTTAAGGGATTATTTGCCGAGACTTTACCCAAATACAAATCGGCAATCGGAAGTATTGCGTTTCTGCACGCTGATGGAGATTGGTACGAGTCCACAATGGATATATTTAATACGCTTTATGACAGCGTGATTGCTAACGGTTTGATTCAGGTGGATGATTACGGGCACTGGGAGGGCTGCAAGCAAGCAGTACACGATTTTGAGAAGATGAAAGGCGAGTCATTTTCTCTGAATACCATTGATGAAACAGGAGTCTGGTTTAAAAAGTTGAAATAATATCAAGTCCCGCAGGCTCGTAGTGAAGACTTCAGTCCTTCTTCAGGCTCGTAGTGAAGACTTCAGTCCTTCTTCAGGCTCGTAGTGAGGACTTCAGTCCTTCTTCAGGCTCGTAGTGAAGACTTCAGTCCTTCTTCAGGCTCGTAGTGAAGACTTCAGTCCTTCTTCAGGCTCGTAGTGAAGACTTCAGTCCTTCTTCAGGCTCGTAGTGAGGACTTCAGTCCTTCTTCAGGCTCGTAGTGAGGACTTCAGTCCTTCTTCAGGCTCGTAGTGAGGACTTCAGTCCTTCTTCAGGCTCGTAGTGAGGACTTCAGTCCTTCTTCAGGCTTATTATCTAAACCTGATGAATAATATCATGTTAGGTCGATTGACCGCAATAACTAATACCAGTTTGACAAAAAATTGCTACACAATAAATTTTATGTTCGTTTATAATACCATTGCGATCGGGTGCGGAGCTGTTAAATTGTCGATAGGTAGCTAGGAATTATTCGTGGCGGCACACCCTACCATCACTGTTGCATTATTTTTTCACACTTGGTATCAGGATCTGTGCGGACTTTGGTTTTATACCTGAGAGCGGACTGAAGTCCGTACTACGAACTGTTTTTGTTAGATTAATCTGTGAGAGCGGACTGAAGTCCGTACTACGAACTGTTTTTGTTAGATTAATCTGTGAGAGCGGACTGAAGTCCGTACTACGAAATGTTTTTGTTAGATTAATCTGTGAGAGCGGACTGAAGTCCGTACTACGAAATGTTTTTGTTAGATTAATCTGTGAGAGCGGACTGAAGTCCGTACTACGAAATGTTTTTGTTAGATTAATCTGTGAGAGCGGACTGAAGTCCGTACTACGAAATGTTTTTGTTAGATTAATCTGTGAGAGCGGACTGAAGTCCGTACTACGAAATGTTTTTGTTAGATTAATCTGTGAGAGCGGACTGAAGTCCGTACTACGAAATGTTTTTGTTAGATTAATCTGTGAGACTTGAGATAACATCAAGAAAGCGCTTAACCTGTTTTTCCCAAGTCCAATCTAACATAAAATTCACCGCAGCTAAACCTCGACGTTTGGCTGTTTTGCGATGATTATAAACTTGTTCCAAAGCCTCGACAACTTCTACAACGTCAGACTCTCCCCAACCTTCTGCCTGGTAACGCAAATCTTGAGGCTCTGCCTCGTTTTACTTGACAGTATTTTTTAACCATCGTCCGATATACAAAAATGACTTAGGCAGGAAAACTATATACCGATGCGCCAATGAATTGAAGATTAGCAAGATTACAACTTTTCACCAAATTTTCACTTCTCCTTGCAATGATGAATATCAAGCAAAGCAAATTTCATTATTGAAGAGAGAATTTTTGATGACAGCTAATCAGTCTCGGATTTACGGTTCTCGCGCGGTTGGCTATGGAGCATCGGTACTACTTAGTTTGATGTTGTCGGCATCTACTGCGATCGCCCACGTTGGACATGACAATGAATTTAAGGGCGACGGTAGTAAAGTAACACAACCGCTGACTGTGAATGCGGAAACAGCCACAGCATTGGGCATTAAAACAGAAGCACTCGCTGCAAGTGCTGATGCAGCCAAGTTGGCCGTTCCGAACAGCAGTATTGTTGATGCAGATGGACAAAAGCTGGTATATGTGCAAGAGGGAACCAGCTACAAACCTATTGTGATTCAGACGGGGACAACTCAGGGAGACAAAATAGAAGTCACAGAAGGCAACCTAGCACCCGGTGTGATGCTGGTGACGCAAGGTGCAACATTGTTGTATTCACAGGCATTGCGGGGTGGTACAACGACTAGCCCCACACCTGCATCCGCAGTAGCTTCTGGCACATCAGCCAACGTCACATCAGAATCCACACCAGCTTCTGGAATCTCTCCTCTACTGTGGGTGGGAATTCCGGCTGGGTTCGGCGTTGTGGGTGTGATTGCATTCTTGGGCTTGAATAAGTCGAGTGACTCTAATAAGTGAAGTCTAAGCTATTCGATCGCGGTATCTCTAAGCCCTTCGGAGATACCTAGAGCTTTCTATTAATTTTAAACCCAAATTTTATGCTGAACCTGATTCCAAAATGGGCGATCGCACAGCGATGGTTTGTGATTGCCGGTGCGATCGCGCTGACAATTTTTAGCATCCATAGCGTCAGTCAGATGCCCCTAGATGTATTGCCAAATTTTGCACCCCCCCAAGTAGAAGTTCAAACCGAAGCCCCTGGACTTGCGCCGGAAGCCGTCGAATCGCTGGTGACGCTGCCTTTAGAAAGTGCTGTGAATGGTGCGCCGGGAGTGCAGGTAGTGCGATCGTCCTCTGCTGTTGGGATTTCTGTCCTGCGGGTTGTATTCAAGTGGGGTACAGATCCACAAACGGCACGAGAAGTTGTATCAGAACGACTTCAGGAAGCTCAGAGTAAGCTACCTGAAGGAGTTGGAACTCCTCAAATATCGCCGTTATCACCACCGATTGGAACCGTGATTCAGTATGCTTTCACATCAGAAAAAACCTCGCTGATGGATGTTCGCAGTCTAGTCGATGGTGTGATTAGTAATCGCTTGATGTCTGTTCCTGGCGTGTCTCAGGTGTTGGTTTATGGTGGCGATGTCCGTCAGTTTCAAGTGATCGCCAATCCCGAAAAGCTCAAAGCATTGAAAATCTCACTTCAGGATGTGGTAGTGGCTGCAACTGAAGCAAATGCAAAGACTTCGGGCGGATTGCTGATTTCACCGGATCAGGAATTGGTGGTGCGCGGAGAAGGACAAATTCAGAAGATTGAAGATCTGCAAAAGGCTGTGGTGGCAATTCGCGACGGGAAACCGATTCAACTGCAAAATGTGGCAGAGGTGAAGATCGGGCCAGCTCTTCAGCGGGGCGATGCGAGTTGGAATGGAAAACGCACGATCGTAGTGATGGTGAATAAACAGCCGTTGGTGGATAGTCCCACTGTAACCCGCGCCATCATGCGAACAATGGATGAATTGCAAGCTAGTTTCCCCAAAGATGTCAAAGCAACGGTGACTTTCCGTCAAGATGCCTATATCAATGCGTCTGTGGATAATGTACGCTCGGCATTGATTGAAGGCAGTGTGATAGTCGCGATTATTCTGATTCCATTTTTGATGAATTGGCGAACACTAACTGTCTGCCTTTTAGACTTCTTTTTGACTTTGCTGTTTTCGCTGCTAATCTGTAATTTGATTGGCTTAGAACTCAATACGATGGTGTTAGGTGGTCTGGCAGTTGCCATTGGTACTGCGGTTGACGATGCCATTGTTTACTGTGAGAATACTTATCGCCGTTTGCAAGAAAATCATCTTTCTGAAAATCCTAAACCTGTGATGCAGGTGATTTTTGAAGGCGGTCAGGAAGTTCGAGAGTCCCTGATTGGCGCAATGTTAATCGGTATTATTGTGTTCTCGCCAATTTTTACATTGTCAGGGGTGGAAGGGCGAATTTTCACGCCGATGGGAATTGCGTATTTGGTTGTGGTCATTGTTTCTAGTTTGGAATCGATGCTGATTTCGCCTGCGTTGTGTGCGGTGTTGTTGCCCCACAGTCGCATAAAAACTAGCGAATCTTTTGTCGCGGAGTTATCAAAGCGAATTTACCGACCTGTGCTTGAGTTGGCGATGCGACAATCTACGATAATTATGGGAGTTACGATCGCAGCTATCGTCGCGGCGATGGTTGTTGTACCTACCCTAGGACGGAATTTCTTACCGACTTTTCAGGAAAAATCTTTGATGAATGCGATCGCGCTTTATCCCGGTTCTTCCTTGGAATCCACGAATCGCATTGGAGTGGCAATTCAAAATGCGCTCAAGGCTGATCCGCGATTTGAATCAGTGCAACTTCGCGCCGGACGAGCTCCGGGCGATCCTGATGCTGCTTCAGTGAACTTGGCGCACTTAGATGTCGAATTGAGTGAGGAGGCGATGAAAAATCGTCCTGCTACAATTCAGGCATTGCGACAAATTATGGGACAGTTTCCAGGCGTTGTGACTAATATTGGGGGATTTATTTCTCACCGCATGGATGAAGTTTTATCTGGGGTGCGAAGTGCGATCGCGATTAAAGTCTTCGGGCCCGATCTTCAGGAATTACGGCGCATTGGAGAACAGGTTGAAACCTCAATCAAAGATGTCAAGGGACTGGTGGATTTGCAACTAGAGCCTCAAATTCCAATTCGTCAGGTGCAGATTCAATTCGATCGCGATGCTGCTTTAAAGTACGGGCTGACACTAACGCAGGTCTCAAATTTCGCTGAAACAGCATTAAATGGTCGCATTGTCTCTCAAGTGTCGGACGGACAACAGTTAGTGGATCTGATGGTTTGGGTAACTAAATCGGCACGGAACAATTTAGATGCCATTCGCGCCCTGCCCGTTACTACTCCAACTGGACAACAAGTGCCGTTCTCGCAGTTAGCCAAGATTGACTACGGCAGAGGGCCGAATACGATTAACCGAGAGAATGTCTCACGGCTGATTGTGGTTTCTGCTAACGTTGACAGTCGTGATGTTGGCTCGGTTGTCGGTGATATTCGCGATCGCGTCGGTAAAGCTGTCCAACTCCCTCAAGGATATTCGATCGAGTATGGCGGACAGTACAAGTCACAACAAGAATCAACTCGTAACTTTGTGATTGTTGGACTATTGGCGGTAGTTGCGATCTCAATTTTGATGTATTTCACTGTCAAGTCCGTTCCCGCTATGCTGATGATTATGGTCAATCTACCGCTAGCACTCGTCGGCGGTGTGATTGCAGTCTTACTCACCGGAGGAACGCTTTCTGTGCCCTCAATGGTTGGTTTTGTGACACTCTTCGGCGTGGCAACTCGCAATGGCTTGTTATTGGTGGATAACTACAACGTCAAGCTGCTTCAGGGAATGCCGATGTCTGAAGTTATTGTGGAAGGGGCGATGGAACGGTTGCTGGCAATTTTGATGACTGCCCTGACTTCGGCCTTGGGAGTGGTTCCTCTGGTGTTGGGAGGCGGTGCTGGGAAAGAATTGTTGCAGCCACTGGCGATCGTGGTTCTGGGTGGCTTGTTGACATCAACGGTGTTGACCCTGTTGGTACTGCCTGCATTGTATGCTCGATTTGGCAAGCTTCTCAAACCAAGACCAACCAAATTCTTTGACGATCAAGCATCTCTGTAGTCCTTTAGTATCGCAAATTAAATAACTTACAATTTTAATTGTTATTGTGGGGTGGGCGGCAGGGCTATTTCATTCTCGAAAAAATGAGGGTTTTGTAGGGGTAGTGCCCCCGTGCCTACCCCGCCCCACCGAAGAATTATCGTTCATTTCAGGCATCGGGGCAACCACGGGGGGATTGCCCCTACAAAGAATGAAATAGCCCTGGGTGGGCGGGACACCCCACAAATTTGTGTAAGTTATTAAATTTTCATTCCTTAGTATCAATCCTATGCGAATCTTATTGGTCGAAGACGAACCAGATTTAGGAGCACTCTTGCAACGAACCCTCAGTCGCGAGAAATATTTGGTGGACTGGGTGCAGGATGGCTTAGTCGCTTGGGACTATTTGGAACTGCAATGGGCAGAATACTCGGTTGCTGTCTTGGACTGGTTGCTGCCAGGTCTTTCTGGCATCGAACTCTGTCAGCGGTTGCGTCAGAAGCATTGTGCGTTACCTGTGTTGATGTTGACTGCTAAAGATCAAATGGAGGATCTGGTGCTGGGGTTGGATGCAGGGGCAGATGATTATCTTGTAAAGCCCTTTGTTAAAACAGAACTGCTGGCAAGGCTGCGCGCACTTCAGCGTCGATCGCCCTCTTTGCAACCCCAACAGATCCAGGTTGGGCGACTGGTGCTTGACTACGCAAGTTCCGGTATCGCTACGTTGAACAATTCAGGGCAACCTCAATCCATTCCACTCACCGCCAACGAGTTTCGGTTGCTGGAATATCTGATGAAACACCCCAATCAAACTCTCAGCCGCGATCGGCTTCTTACCCAACTCTGGGAAACGGATGCCGAACCCATCAGCAATGTTGTTTCTGCTAGAATTCGCCTCTTGCGTCGAAAGCTGGCAGACTGTGGCTGTGCAGCGATGATTGAAACTGTGCATGGATTTGGCTATCGGCTAGTTGGTTAAATTGACATCCACCCCGTCCTGAAGGAGCGGGGATTCCCAATCATCACTGATCAGGTTTCTGCTTCAAGGCACCAGCCCTCCGAGACTTGCTCTCTTCAGGTCTTACGGTTGCTCCACAGACTGACACGGCTAGCCCAGCCGCCAAAATGTTATTTGCAGCGTTGATATCTCGGTCATGGTTGACCCCACATTTAGGACATTCCCAGTCGCGAATATTCAACGGCAATTTATCGACAATATGCCCGCAGTTTCCACAGCGCTTAGAACTAGGAAACCAGCGGTCTATTTTAATCAGTTCTCGGCCATACCACTGGCATTTATACGCAAGTTGACGAATTAGTTCGCCCCAACTAGCATCGCTAATAGCAAGAGCTAACTTATGGTTTTTCACCATATTCTTAATGGCCAAATCCTCAACTACAATCGTTTGGTTTTCACGAGTTAATTGAGTCGTCAGCTTATGTAAAAAATCTTGACGCGCATCGGTTATCTGTGCGTGGATTTTAGCCACTTGCACCCGCGCTTTTTGCCTGTTGTTGCTTCCCGAATGCTTGCGAGCTAATGCTTTCTGTTTCTTTTTTAACTTTTTGCGAAGCTTTTTAAAATGCTGAGGATTGGCAATTTTGTCGCCATCGCTAGTAGCAATCAGGCTGGTTATTCCTACATCCAAACCGATAGATTTTTCTATTCTAGGAAGTGGTTTAATTGTGTAGTCGTCTACAAGTATAGAGACGAACCAGCGTCCAGCAGGCGTCAGTCTAACCGTAATAGTAGACGGAACGCACCCTAATGGAACTTGCTTGCTCCAACGAATAGGTAATGACGTAGTGCATTTAGCTAAAAATACCTGCCCATCTTTCCAACGGAAAGCCGATTTACTAAATTCAGCACTACCGCCATTATGCTTTTTCTTGAAATTAGGATACTTAGCTCTCCCTGCGAAAAAATTTGTAAACGCTGTTTGAAGGTGTCTAAGTCCTTGTTGAAGCGGTACACAACTAACTTCGTTCAAGAAATCAAGATCTTCCTCTTTCTTCCAATTCGTCAGCATGGAAGAAGTTTGAGCATAGCCAACCTTCTCTTGACGCTCGTACCAGGCGATTGTGCGAGCAGCCAAAGCCTTATTGTACACTAACCGCGCACAACCCATTGTCCGTCGCAAGAGTTTTTCTTGCTCGGCGGTGGGATAGAAACGGTAGCGGTAGGCTTTTTTCATCCTCACACTTTAGCACGTCTTCTGTGATAATGGTGAATCTTGTGTTGGTGTTTTTGTAAAGCCGTCCTAAAAGGACGGGGTTTATACCCATTTCTCTGATGAAGCACGATCCTATATTTGTCCGCACTCAATGGCGATTGACTGGTTGGTATGCGTTGGCGATCGGCTTGTTATTGAGTCTGTGTGGTTTTGGGTTATATCAGGCTGTACTACACACGCAGCAATATATTCTGCGCCAAAAGCTAGAATCATTAGCCGGAACGCTACACGATTCTATTGAACCAATACTGGATCAGCCTGGGAAACTAAATTCTCAAGTCACTATGATATTGCCGGGGTTATGTTTTCCTGGCGAAGTATGCCAGACTTTAACAAAGTCAATCGAAAATGCCTCTGGACGACACATCGCAGGCGTTTTTCAGCAGCAAGGCTACTACGTTCGTTTTGTCGATCGCTCAAATCAAGTGATTGCCACGATCGGGCAACAACCAATATTTTCTGGTTCTCTAGTAGCTTCAAAATATTGGCAACAATTATCTGGCGTTAAGGACGATTCTAACTTCTATCAAATCTCTATGCCCCTAAGAACGCGGTCAAATATTCCCTGGGGCTATGTACAGGTTGGGCGATCGCTAAAAGAGTGGAATGCCTATCTATATCTGCTGCGGTTAGTGCTGCTGTTGGGAGTCCCATTTGCCATTTTTTTAGTTACTGGTGCAAGCTGGTGGCTGGCTGGACTTGCCATGCGTCCGATCGATCGATCTTATCGTCAAATGCAGCAGTTCACCTCCGATGCTGCCCATGAGTTGCGAACGCCGCTCACTGTTCTGTATAGTGCGTTAGAAGAAACAAAACTTGCTGAAGAACTGCCGGAAATCCATCAGAATTTAGACATTATGGAGCGACAAATAGGGCGGTTGTCGCAGCTTGTGAAAGATTTACTTCTAATTTGCCGACTGGAACAACGTCCGTCTCTGCAACTCAATCCTTGCAATCTGAGCGATGTTCTCACAGATTTGGTAGAAGAACTCGAAGGAATGTCTGTCAACGCATCGGTGACATTGAAATTAGACTTACGGACTCAAGCGCCAATCGTCATTTTGGGAGACTCAGCCCAACTTTATCGTATGGTTTCTAATCTGATTACCAATGCGATTCACTACACGCCTATGGGAGGAACTGTTTTGGCAATTCTCGATCGCACTCCCGATGAAGCTCTGATTCACATTCAAGACACTGGTATTGGAATTCCTTCAGAAGAGCAAAGCCACATTTTCGATCGCTTTTATCGGGTGCAGAGCGATCGGGCGCGTACCACAGGTGGATCGGGTTTAGGTTTGGCAATTGCTCAGGCGATCGCTCAGACTCATCAAGGTAGGATCGTTGTTCAAAGTGAACTGACAAAAGGCAGTGTCTTTACTGTTCGTTTGCCCCTGATTTACACACGCTGAAGTGATAGCTCATTTTATTAGGATTGATCATAATTATTATCATATCCGCTCAATAAATTCGGGGAATCATTCACTGATGAGCCTCAAATATAGCAACCGCCAAGGCGGTTAGGACATAAATAACTTCATGGATAGAGCCGATACCCTTACGGAATCAATGGTTTGATGCCCGTTATGCAACTGTCAACTGTCAACTGTCAACTGTCAACTGCTATATTGCAAAATCGTTCCCAACACGGTAGTCTACTGAAACCACCGAATCTTTCTTTACTTTAGGCGCGTTTGAAAAAGCCCAATCTGATCGAGGGCTTTTCAACCCAGATTTACTATCACATTTAAAAAACGCTTAACCTGTTTTTCCCAAGTCCAATCCAGCATAAAATTCGCCCCAGCTAAACCTCGACGTTTGGCTGCTTCGCGATTATGATAAATTTGCTCCAAAGCTTCGACAACTTCTGCAACTTCAGACTCTCCCCAACCTTCGACGCCGGGAAAATGAGGAGTTGGTTTCACTCGTCCCTGATGCGATAAAGGATAGCAAATGTTGCTGTAAATTAAGTCTAAATGTCCGGTATTTGCTGATAAAATAGTCGGAATTCCGCAGGCCATACTTTCCATTGCGACTAAGTTAGTGCCGCCTTCGCAGCGGTTGGTGAAAACAGCGCAGTCGGCTTCTCGCAAAATTTGTCCGGCGAGGTGATTGGGAATTAAGCCAATATCGATAAAAGAGTCAGCCGGTAAACCGTTAGCCACCAACCATTGGGAAATTCCTAAACTTCCGTCGCGGTTAATATTAGGAAGTCCGACAACGTTTCCTATTTGTTCAATTCCGAGCATATACTGTGGCCAAAAGTTGTGCCAAGTTGTTAGTAATAATGCTTCAGGATGTTTTTTCTGAAAGCGTTTGAATGCGGCGATTACAATGTCTTGGCCTTTGCGATATTCGAGTTTGCCGCCGGAGAAGATGACGAAGCGATCGCCAAATAAGTTAGATTTAGGTGCAGGATGGAAGATTGCGGGGTCAATTCCTTGATTTACCATCGCTACGTTAGTCAAGCCGCGGCTTCTCAAAACATCCGCATTCCAGTGGGAGCCGGCGACTATGGCGCGATATTTTTTGGCTGTTTCTAGGGCGGCGGTGGTGATGCGCGTGTCTTCAAAAAAGATGACTCCGACTTGACAAGCGCTGGTAATTTGATTCTCAACTCCCGAGGATGCTAAATTATTCCCTAAAGCGTAAAGTACGGGAAAGTTGCAGGTAATCTGTTTGTCAGAATTCGCGGTTACTAATTGCTGAAATTGTTTCTGCTTTTCTACTACAGGTAATAACAGCGATTTGTGCAGCGGATTGATGGATTCTGAGCTGATGGATGGGGGTGCTAAAAGTGCAACTTCCCAGGCGGGATTTCGCAGCAGTTGCAGTGTTAAATTCATGCCGTAAATTCCCCAGCCGCTGGTGATGCTGACTGGCCAACTAATGCCGATTCCGGTTATTTGTGGCGGGGTTTCTGGGGGGGGAAGTTGAGGGGGAGCCTCTGGATTTGGGTTGCTAGACACAACCTGGGAAGGGGTAGTTAGTTGTTCTAGGGCTGCTTTGATACGATCGCCCACGCCATCCCAATCACCCGGTTTTTGCTGCCTGAAGAGGCGCGCAGCGGGATACCAGGGGCTATTTTCGCCCTCCAACATCCAGCGCCAATCGGGGACGAAAGATAGTAAAATCCACACCGGTTTACCCAACGCACCAGCCAAATGAGCAATAGAAGTATCTACGCAAATTACTAAATCGAGTTGCGAAACAATCGCGGCGGTGTCAGCAAAATCGATGCAATGTTCGCTCACATCTCTAATTTGCGGTTGTTGCTTTAATAAAGCGCGATCGCCCGCCGACAAATCTTTCTGAAGGCTGTAAACGCTCACTCCCGGAATATCTAAAAATTTCACAAAATCGCTGAATTGGCACGATCGCTCGTGATTCTTGCGGTGCAGCGCGCCGCCCGCCCAGACAATGCCGACTTTGAGGCGATCGTTCGATTCTAGAGTTACTTTCGCCAGCGGCGGCGCAGTTAAATAAGGAATATTTGCAGGTATATTTTCTAAAGTTGTTGCCAAAATTCGCGGCAAACTTAACAGCGGTGCTTGCACGTCAAAATCCACGCACTCGCTGGGGCGCACTACGATGCGATCGACTCCGGCTATACCTTCAAACAAAGGCTTCAGCAAGACATGACAAGCCACAATCACTGTGCCCCCTTTTTGCTTGACTAAAGGCGCGTAGCGGACAAACTGTATTGTATCGCCCAAACCTTGTTCTGGGTGCAGCAAAATTGTTTTTCCCTGTAAATCTGAACCATCCCAAAGCGGTTGCGCGAAATATCTCGGCTCCAATTCTTGAGTTTTCCAGCGCGATTCGTACTCCACAAAACCCTGTTGAAAGTTGCCCGTTAACAGCAAAGCTAAGGCTAATCTGAGGTGCGCTTCTGGTAATTCTGGGCATAGTTGAATTGCTTTATTGTAGCAGTCGATCGCCTCGGCAAATCTTCCTTGTTCTTCGAGGGCGGCACCTAAATACAAATTCGTTTCGCCCAAATTGGGATTTGTTGCTAGCGCTTGTTGGTAGTGCAAAATTGCCTCGGCTATTTGCCCGTTTTCCTGTTGGAAATAACCTAAATAACTGTGGGCTTCTGCGTGGCTGGGCGAGGCGGCGATTACTTGTTGGTAGCGGGCGGCTGCTTCGGCTTTGTTACCTTTTTTTCGCAAGGCATTTGCGATGTGAAACTCTATCTCAATTGCTGTAAGGTTGTTGGGAGCGATCGCGCTGGGCGGTTGTAGCCCTTGACTGGCAAAAAATGAGGTTGTTGATTCTTGCAAGGCAGTTTTTAGACGATCGCACACTTCATCCCAATCACCCGGTTTTTCCTGGCGAAACAGCCGCGCCGTGGGATACCAGGGGCTGTCTGAGCGCTGCAACATCCACCGCCAATCTGGCATAAAGCAGAGCAAAATCCATACGGGTTTACCCAAAGCACCCGCCAAATGGGCGATCGCGGTATCGGCACAAATGACTAAATCTAGTTGCGAGATCAGGGCTGCGGTATCGGCAAAATCGTTCAACTTGTCGCTCAAATCTATGACAGAAGTTTGAGTTAACAAAGTACGATCGAGCGCCGACACTTGTTTCTGAAGGCTGTAAAAAGTTACGCCGGGAATGTCTAACAATTTCAGAAAATAGCTGAAATCGAGCGATCGCTGAAAATCCTTCAAATGTTCCGAACTTCCCGCCCACACAATCCCTACTTTGAAAGTTTGAGGCGAATTAAGCGACAAATTCCCGCCAGCAGGAGGCGTCAGATAAGGCACATTTGCCGGGATATTTTCTAAATTTGTTCCCAGAATGTGCGGCAAACTCATCAGCGGTGCTTGCACGTAGAAATCCGGCAATTCGTCCGCCCGCACCACCACCTGTGCGATGCCGGGAATCTGTTGGAATAAACGCTGCAATTCTTGATAGCAAGAAATGATGACTTTGCCACCTTTTTGCTGCACAATTGCTGCGTAGCGCACAAATTGAATGGCATCGCCCAAACCTTGTTCGCAGCGAAGCAAAATAGTTTGCCCGTTCAAATCTGAACCATCCCAAATCTGGCGATCGAAATTCAACCGCGGCAAGTTTTTTGCCTGTTCAGTTTGCCAGCGGCACTCGTATTCGGCAAAACCGCGCGGCAAGTCCCCAGCCAACAGCAAAATTAAGCTTAAATTGAAGCGAGCTTTAACACATTTTGGATCGATCTCTAAGGCTCGGTTGTAACAAAAAATAGCTTGGTTGGCGTCTCCTATTTGTTCGCAAGCGCTGCCTAAATTAGTGAGAGCTTCTACATAATTGGGATATAATGATATGGCTCGTTCAAAATTCTCAATAGCCTGTTCTATTTGACCTGTCTCCAAGCATAAAGTACCTAGCTGGTAGTAGGTTTTGGGATTGTTTGGTTCGGCGGCAATTGCGCGCTGGTAAAGCCGTTCTGCGTCTGCTGGCTGCGATTTTCCTTGCATCGCCACGCCCAAATTTAACAGCGCTGGCACGTAATTGGTATTGATGGAAAGTGCTTGCTGAAAATAGGCGATCGCACTTGAGAGCTCGCCGGAGTGCTGGAGTATGGCGCCGATGTTGTTGAGAGCTTTGACGTAAATTGGATTTAGGGCGATCGCCCTGTGAAAGCAAATTACAGCCTCGGCTGTATTCCCGCTATCTTGCAGCAAGATTCCCAGGTTATTTTGCGCTTGAGGGCAGTTCGGGTCGATTTCGATCGCGCGCTGATAATAAACAGCAGCTTCGGGTAAATCGCCTGTTTGGTGCAGCGTCACCGCTAAATTAGTAGCGCACTCGATCGAATCTGGCTGCAAAACCAAAGCATTCTTAAAATACGCGATCGCCTCGGCAAATTTTCCTTGCGATTTCAGCAGATTTCCGCGCTCAAACTGTTTCTTAGCTAGTTCCATATGAGACTCAGGGGCTGCGGGCGGTAAAGCTGTTTGATGCTGGCATATTTTTTCAGTCAGCGCCAACAAAACTCGTGCTAAAACAGGTTCCCAATCCCCCGCCTTTGGCTGGCGAAACAGCCGCGCCGTCGGATACCAAGGACTGTCTTCGCCCTCCAACATCCACCGCCAATCCGGCACAAAACACAGCACAACCCACACCGGTTTACCCAAAGCACCGGCCAAGTGCGCCACAGAAGTATCGACACTAATCACTAAATCTAGAGCCAAGATTGCCGCCGCAGTATCGGCCATGTCGCCCAAATGAGGGCTTAAATCTGCGATCGGCAGTTGCTCTAACAAAGCGCGATCGTCTGTGGTAAGTTCCTTTTGCAAACTGTAAAATTCGGCTCGGGGAATATCTAACAGTTTTGCCAACAACTTTAACGGTAAAGAGCGTACCTTATTTTGTGAATGTTTGGGATTTCCCGACCAAACAATTCCCACTTTAAATTGAGAATTTTTAGGCAAATAACATTTTAAATCCGGCGGCGGAGCTAAATAAGGAACTTTTGCCGGAATTGTTTCTAAACTTGTTTTCAGCAGATAGGGCAAACTCAATAGCTGCGCGCACACTTGAAAATCCGGTGCAGCTTCTGGACTAACGATTAACTCGTCAATTCCCGCAACTTGGGCAAACAATCGCTCCAAGTGCGGCAAACACCAAAAAATTACTCTACCGCCTTTTTGCTTGACTAAATCTACGTAACGGACAAACTGAATTGCATCGCCTAAGCCTTGTTCCGGGCAAATCAAAATTGCTTTTCCTGCTAAATCTTTGCCGTCCCAAAGTGGCTGATGAAACTTGTGGTGGGGAAACTGTTTTCGTTCCACCAGCAGCCGCCATTCGTATTCGGAAAAACCGCGCTGCAAGTCTCCCGCCAGCAGCAAAGCTAAACCTAAATTGAGGTGAGATTCGGGATTGGCGAGATTAAATTCAACTGCTTGGCTGTAGCCGGTGAGAGGAGCGGCAAATTCGCCACGATCGTGCAAAGCAGTTTCTAAACTGTTGAGACTATTAAGATCGCCCGGTTCGATCGCCTTTTCGGTGTTTGCGGTTTCCTCAACAGCTTTACCCAGATTGTCCCAAGCTTGGGGAAAATCGGGTTTCAGGCTCAAAGCTTCCTGGTAGCAGGCGATCGCATCGGCAATTTTCCCCTGTTTGTGCAGGACAATTGCCAGATGCCAGCGAGCGCCCGCATGAGTCGGGAACTTGTGAATTGCTTGCTGGAAAACGGCTACAGCCTCATCTAACTTGTCTTGCTGTTGCAGGGATTTTCCTAAAGCGATCGCAGATTCTACTAAATTCGGCTGCGACGCCAGAGCTCGATCGTACAATTCGATCGCGCGAGCAATTTTGCCCTGACGGATCGAGGCGTAGGCTAAGTTGTGCAAAGCGTGGAAATAATTTGGCTCGCGATCGATCGCTTGTTCGTAATTCGCGATCGCCAGCTCGTAATTCGCGATCGCTTCCACTTCCTGCCCTTGTTCCTCCTGCACAATTCCCAAATTAAAATAAGCCGCCGCGCAATGGGGATTGAGCTGAACCGCTTCCTGGTAATGCTTTATAGCCTCTGGCACATCCCCTTGCTCTTCCCGCAGCACGCCCAAATTCACCAGGGCTTCGGCGCAATTTGGGTTCAAAGACAGCGCCCGCTCGTATTGGGCGATCGCCCCTGCAATCTCCCCTGCTTCCGCCAAAGCGCTGCCCAAATTGCTCGCAGTTTCCGCCAACTGCCGATCGATGGCGAGAGCTTGACGGTAGTGCGCGATCGCCTCTGTCAACCGCCCGCCTTGCTGTTTGAGAACACCTAAATTGCTGTAAGCGGCGGCGTAATCCGGAGCGATCGCGATCGCCCGCTCGTAACATTCGATCGCACCGGCAAAGTCTCCCTGCTGCTGCAAATCCCGGCCCGAGCGAAACTCCGCATCCGCCGCCTCAGAAGGCGCAGGCGGTGCCGCAACCATGCTTCCCAGAGCCTGAGCCACCCGAGCGAAAACAGGTTCCCAATCGCCCCGCTGGTGCTGGCGGAACAGCCGCGCCGTCGGATACCAAGGACTGTCTGAGCGCTCCAACAACCACCGCCAATCCGGCGAAAACGCCAGCAAAATCCAGACAGGCTTGCCCAAAGCCCCCGCCAAATGGGCGACAGCCGTATCGACAGCAATCACCAAATCCAGTTGGGCGATCGCAGCAGCAGTATCCGCCAAATCGCCAAAATGCGGGCTCAAATCGACGATCGGCGTTCGATCCAACACAGCGCGATCGGCCTCAGAAACCTCTTTCTGCAAGCTGTAAAAAGTTACCCCCGCCACGTCCAAAAGCGGTAGAAACTGACTTAAACTACAAGATCGCTGCATATTTTTGCGGTGTTTGGGATTTCCCGCCCAGACAATCCCAACTTTCAAATTGCGATCGGGTAAAAGCGCAAATTCTGCACCAGCAGGTGGAGATAAATAAGCAGTAATTGCGGGGATTGTTTCGAGGGTAGTACCCATCGCGTAGGGCAAACTCAACATCGGCACTTGCACGTCAAATTCCGGCAGCGGCTCACCCCTAACAATCAGCAAATCAATTCCCTCAACCGTTGCAAACAAACGCTGCACTTGCGGGTAACAACCCACAATTACCCTACCGCCTTTCTGCTTCACCATCGCAGCGTAGCGCACAAACTGAATCGAATCGCCCAAACCTTGCTCAGCGTGCAGCAAAATAGTCTTTCCCTGCAAATTTGAACCATCCCACAGCGGCCGGTATTCTCTCACCGAAACTGCATTTTCCGGCCCCGTCAAAAAACAAGTATGCCCGGTTTGAAATTCTTTAATTTTCCAGCGCCACTCGTATTCGGCGAGACCATTTTCCAAATCTCCCGACAGCAGCAAAGCCAAGGACAAATTCAGGTGAGCGCTGGCATGATCTGGACTTAAACTAATCGCCCGCCTGTAACAGGCGATCGCATCTTCCAGCGCTCCTTTTTCCAGAAAAGTCCTGCCTAAATTGTTGATTGCTTCCACAAAATCCGGCAGCAACTCCAGAGCTTTGTGATAATATTCCAGCGCATCTTCTAAATTGCCCTGTTGTTGCAGCACTGTTGCCAGATTGTTGTATGCTTCCCAGCTATGCGGCTGAATTTCTAGCGCCCGCCGATACAGGTTAAGAGCTTCTAACAGCTCGCCCTTTTCTTGCAGCACCACCGCTAAATTAATCAGTGCCGGCACGAAATCCGGTTCCGCAACAAGAGCTTGTTCGTAATGGGCGATCGCCTCTTCGACTTGACCTTGTTCCTCAAAAATCTGTGCTAAGTTGTAAGCTGTTTGAGGAATATTTGGATCGAGCGCCAAAGCTTCTCGATAATGCGGGATAGCTGCCTCTAACTCGCCGTTTTCTTGTTTGAGAAAACCAAAATTAATCCGCGCTTGCACGCAATTTGGCTCCAGAGAGATGATTTGTTCGTAAACGGCGATCGCCTCTTGCTTGTCGCCAGTTTCCATTAAATATTCGGCTTGCCGCAATAAATTCTCTAACACCACGGAATTGGCGATCGCCGATGTGTCAACAAACGGCAATTTTTGGACTGCGGAGCCGTTAGCGGGCGCTTCCCCCGCTGTCAAAAATATTTGTTGACTCTCACTGGCGCCTGTCATTTCCAGCCCCGCCGCATCCACAGTCATTTCCAGCGGCAGATTTTGCCCTAAATCCTCGGAATCAGCAGCATTGGCGATCGCAAATAAACTCAAAGCCGCGTGTACTTCCTGAAACAACTCTTGCCAATTTTCCCGCTGATTTTGGCGAAACAGCCTTGCTGTTGGATACCAAGGATTGTCATCGCGCTCTAGCAGCCAGCGCCAGTCAGGAGCAAAAGACAGCAACACCCACACCGGTTTTCCCAAAGCACCCGCTAGGTGCGCCACAGAAGTATCGACACTAATCACTAAATCGAGTTGGGATATCGCCGAAGCCGTATCAGCAAAGTCGCTCAGGTGCGGGCTCAAATCCGGTACTAAATGCTGGTTGAGCAAAGTGCGATCGCTCTGCGACAAGTTTTTTTGTAAACTATAAAAAGCAATTCCCGGCACATCAAAAAACCGCACAAAATCCTGCAAATTGCAAGAGCGATCGCGATCTTTGCGCCGCTGCGGACTTCCCGCCCACACAATCCCCACCTTCAACTTTGCATCAGAAGCCAGCGCAAATTTACACTCAGCAGGCGGACTTAAATAAGGAACATTTGCCGGGATTGTGTCGAGAGTTGTCCCCAAAATTCGCGACAAACTCATCAGCGGAGCGTGAACATCAAATGCTGGCAAACCTTCTAAACTAACTGATAAATATTCAATCCCGCCCACAGTTGCAAACAACCGCATCAGTTCCGGATAGCAAGCCACCATAACTTTAGCACCTCGGCTGCACAGGAGCGGCGCGTAGCGAATAAACTGAATCGAATCGCCGAAGCCTTGCTCGACGTGGAGTAAAATAGTTTTAAAGTGCAAATCCGAACCATCCCAAAGCGGCTGTGGAAAATGTCTCGGTTGTAGTTGTGGAGTGCGCCACCGCCACTCGTACTCAGCAAAACCTCGCTGGTAATCTCCAAACAACAGCAAAGTCAAAGCTAATTCCAGGTGAGCGACGGCGTTATCTGGCTGCAATTCCAAGGCTCGACTGTGACACAAAAAAGCCTCTTGAAATTCTCCTACATCTACCAAAGCGTGTCCGAGGTTGTTAATAGCATCCACTAAGTCCGGCTTTAAGCTTAATGCTTGTCGGTAATGCGATATTGCTGCTTTTGTATTGCCTTGCTCGTGGTAGAATGCTCCCATATTGTTCTGAGCGTCGGCATTGTTTGGTTCTATTTCTAGAGCTTGCTGGTAGCAGTTGAAAGCTTCGGTTAATTTACCTTGCTGCTGCAAAACTGTCCCCAAGCCCAGCAGAGAAGATGTCAATTTAGGATTTATTTTTAAGACGTGCCTGTAACAGGCTTCTGCATCGTTTAATTGATTTTTTTCTGTAAATAATCTTGCTAAATTGTGCGCGGTTTCCAGCAAATTGGGGTCGAGAGCCAGCGCTGTTTGATAATATAAAATTGCCGAGTCAATTTCGCCAGAGTGCTGTTTGAGCCAGCCCAAATTATTGTATGCTAGCGAGGAATCCGGTTGAATTTTGATGACTTGCTCGTAACTAACGATCGCCCTTTGACTTTCGCCGACATCCATCA
Organism: Microcoleus sp. bin38.metabat.b11b12b14.051; assembly: GCF_013299165.1. Classification (NCBI taxonomy): domain Bacteria; kingdom Bacillati; phylum Cyanobacteriota; class Cyanophyceae; order Oscillatoriales; family Microcoleaceae; genus Microcoleus; species Microcoleus sp. bin38.metabat.b11b12b14.051. The sequence continues at coordinate 66,664 of NZ_JAAFKD010000006.1, read as the reverse complement.
AAACATGAGCCTTGTTTAAATGTGCTTCAACAAAATCGGGGTTTTGGGCGATCGCGCGATCGTAAAATTCCAGCGCCGAGGCAATTTTTCCCTGCTGTCTCAGCGCTATTCCCAGCAAGCACAACACATTTGCTGATTCCGGCTGCGCTTCTACAATTTGCCGATACAAATTCTCAGCTTCTAACAAACGCCCCGCTTGGTGATGTTCCCAAGCTATTTTCAAAGAGTGTTCTACATCCAATTTGCAGGCAGTTTTTCGAGATTTTTTTTGAGAAGCCATAGTTGTCTGTGTTGTTTGGGAGTTCGCTAACTTGTAATTACCAACTTACTCTAATCCGTTAACTCTTCCTTCCTTCCTTCTTCCCTTTTTTTTTGCCCGAATACCGCAGCCGCAGCGAGCCTTCTTCCCTTCTTTCCTCAACATCCATTCGTTAATTCCGTTAAATCCAAATAAAGCGAATCCGTTACCTAAGCTGTTCTACATTTAAATTGTGTATGCAAAATAAATCAAACAATGAGTGGTATGGGCTTCTAGCCCGTACCGAATATGTAATTTAAATGCGCGACAGCCTAATTTATCTCTATCCATTAAATCCGTTACTTGCATCCGCTATTGAACTTCTACCCCAACCAACAAGCTGCTGGAAAAATCAAATATTCTAAGAAAAACAACTTCCAGATAAACTGATAAAAATCAGTAATTGCTTTTGAATCGTCCAAATCAACTTTAAAACTCCAAAACCACATCAAACCCAAAGCCGCCAAATGAGCCGCGACAAAAAACACTAAATTAACGCTAGACAACAGGACTGCTGCGGCTCCATTCGCGCCCAAATAGCAAACCGTCAGCACCCAGCGAGACAAATTAAAGACCGCAGGCTTGCCCAGCTCGATCGTAAACGTAGTAATATTGTATTGCTTGTCGCCCTCCATGTCGGGAATATCTTTAAAAATCGCGATCGCCACGGTAAACACCACCACAAACACCGTCAGCACCCAAACTTCCGGCGGTATCTCAAAAGACACACTATTTAAACTCCAGTCTGAAAAAATGCTTTTCGCCCTGGACAAACTCAACACCCAATTAAAGTGCAGAAATAGCCCGAGATTGACGATCGCCCCCCGCACCGTAAAAATGCACAGCGCCGCCCAAAAAGGAAAGCGTTTGAGCCGAATTGGCGGCAGAGAATAAGCAGTCCCAATCGCCAAACTCACGCCAACCGTAGCCAGCAAAAACGGGCCTTGGAATAGCGCAATCAAAACCGCTAAAATTCCCGTTGAGACTACAATCACCTCTCCAGTCTTGCGAGAAAAAGCTCCCGAGGCGATCGGCAAATACGGCTTATTTATTTTATCAATTTCCACATCTTCTAACTGGTTCAATCCCACAATATAAATATTGCCACAAATGCAAGCCAACCAAGCAAAAGCTAGGGGCAGAAATACCGGATTCACCAACAGCCGGTTGCTTTGGGCGATCGCGTACAAAGCCAGTACACTCAACGTAGTCCCCACAATCGTGTGCGGCCGAGAAAACTCCCAAAATGCCCGCACCCAGCTTTGCGGAGCCTCGCCATTTTCACGCTCAATCCAAGATTTGCCGATCGAATCGTTGCTCATAAATCACACAACTGCCACAAAAAATAACATTCTGTAAGGTGCACAACACCTTACACTTTCTCTCAACAATCGCCTAAAACCCTTGAGTTATCTCGTCTGTCGCCGAGTCTCGCTCCCCCTCGCATCCCCCATCGAAGACTTACTTTCAGAAAGTTTCCGGTTCCCCCCGGATCGTCGGGGGGTTAGGGGGGATTGGGGCTAACAGTCAAACAGTAGAGTCATAAGCTGTTGCGGCATTCAAATTGTATATCAAAAAACCATCAAAGTCTTGTGGGGTCGGCGTCCCGCCCGCCCTGAATATGCAATTTAAATGCGCGACAGCTTACTGCATTCGATCGCAAGTTGACAGCAATGCTTCGGAGCGCCTTAGCCTTAACTGAACCTTCAAAAATTCTCCGCTCCATCCCTAAGATTTTACAGCACAAATCAATCCGAAACGAATCAGTCCGCTCTCATATCCCCGACTCATCAATCCGAGAGCAAGTGCAGCTTGAACAGTCGTCCAACCGCTAGTTAGCAAACCCCAAATCGCGCTCGGAGTCAAAGCAGAATCGATCACCACATCCCAAAACGGAGCAACCGCCTTTGACCAATCCGCACTGCGAATACTTGTAAAAGGCAAACTGCGAACAATTTCCTCGTATTCCGGCAAAGAAATCACGTAAGGCAAAGCATAAACCCGGTAAATTTCTGCCAATTCCCTTCTCTCTGCATCAGTCAATTCTCCCTTCGTTTCTCCCAGCGGACGGTGACACCAAGTCGCCAAAATCAAAGTTCCTCCCGGCTTGAGCACGCGGCAACATTCCTGCAAAAACTTAATTTTGTCTGGCATATGTTCGCCGCTTTCGAGCGACCAAACCAAATCAAAAGACTCATCAGGAAAAGGCATATTCAAAGCATCTGCCACCAAAAAATTGACATTGCTTTCGAGTCCAGCACTTTGAGCGCGTTCCGTTGCTCTTTTTGCCTGTACCGGACTCAGAGTAATGCCCGTAGCTGTAACTCTCGGGATCGTCTTATCTTGTGTCGATCGACTCGAATCGATCTCGACCCCACCATCCGACTTTAAATTATTTGGCGCGATCGAGCTAAACTTTTGAGTCAAATACAGCGTGCTCCCCCCGATTCCGCAACCGACATCCAGAATGCGGTAAGGTTCCGTTCCTGCTGCAACAGACGTTACTCCAGCCTCGCCCAGCAGTTCTTCGATCAAATCAATCTGAGCTTGTCGCCGCTCTTTTTTCAGATTGCCATCCGGGCCGTAGAACCCGTGGTGCATATGTTCGCCCCACACCTGCTCCCACAAACCGCTAGAAGCGTCATATAGTTGCTGAATTTGCTGGTAAAGTGTTGATGTCATAGCCGGATCGCAAGTTATTAAAGGAATTCTACCGTTATTTCCCCAATGTTGTCATCGAAGTTTTGCGATTTTTGGCGATCGGCCTCAGGCACTCGCACTAGGACAGATGTCCTGATTTCAAGCCGGGCGATCGATTTGTGGGCTACCTCTCAAATCTCAAATCGATTTCTGGGTTCCCTTTCAAATCCCAAATCTCAAATTCTTCAATCTCAAATTCTTCAATCTCAAATTCTTCAATCTTAAATCTAAAATCGCATGACTGTCTCGCGAACCATTTGCTTGGGCTTTCTCGCCGTCATTACCGCAGGTGCTCTACTACTAATGATGCCATTTTCCACAATTGATGGAACTTGGAGCGATCCAATCACAGCACTCTTCACCTCTACTTCCGCCGTCTGCGTCACCGGCTTATCGGTTGTGGATGTCGGCAAATATTACTCTTTTTGGGGACAACTCTGCCTAGTTTTACTGGTGCAAATAGGAGGTTTGGGCTACATGACAGCCACAACTTTGTTGTTGCTGTTATTGGGCCGCCGCTTTGGTTTAAAAGACAAAATTGCCCTGCAACAATCACTTGATAAATCCGGGCTAGCCGGCGTAGTGCAACTCGTGCAGTCAATTATAGCAACAACCGCTTTGTTTGAATTAACAGGAGTGTTTTTGTTAATGTCGGTTTTTGTCCCTAAATACGGATTTAAAGACGGTCTCTGGTCTGCTATATTTCACAGTGTTAATGCCTTTAACAATGCCGGATTTAGCCTCTACTCAGATAGTTTAATTGGCTATGTAAATTCCCCTGTAATTAACTTCACAATCAGTGGTTTAATCATATTTGGGGGAATCGGCTATCAAGTAATTATGGAAATGTACCTGTGGCTACGCGATCGCTTCAACAAAAGCCCTATCTGCACAGTTTTTTCCCTCAACTTCAAAGTTGTCACCAGTACAACTGCTTTCCTTTTAATTTTAGGAACCCTAGCATATTTAGTGCTGGAATACAACAACCCAGGAACTTTCGGACCTCTCAATTTTCCGCAAAAGGTAATGGCCGCTTGGTTTCAATCAGTTACTCCTCGCACGGCGGGATTTAATACAATTGACATCAGCAAAATGACCGAAGCCTCGTTATTTATGACCATCGTCCTGATGTTTATTGGTGCCAGTCCCGGCAGCACCGGCGGTGGCATCAAAACCACAACTTTTAGGATATTATTTAGCTGTACCGCAGCAGTTCTCGATGGTCAGGAACAGGTGCAGTGCTATCAGCGTCAAATCCCGTCAGCACTGATTCTAAAAACTATTAGCGTAGTCTTTGGTTCCCTGTTGGTCGCGATCGCATCTGCAACTTTAATCGAAATCACCAATCCCGAACTAGAATTTATGCAAGTGCTATTTGAGGCAATGTCAGGTTTTGGCACAGTCGGCCTTTCCACAGGGATTACAGCCAAGATTTCGGCGATCGGCAAATTAATTTTGATTGCTACCATGTATATAGGTCGGGTTGGCGTGCTACTGCTAATGAGTGCCGCTGTCGGCGATCCCAAACCCAGAACTTTTAAGTATGCTGAGGAAAGTTTGTTAGTTGGATAAAAAAATCCTGCCTAGTTGCTGATAATCTAAACAATGGGTGACAACCCAAATCAACTTTTACTATTTACTCAAAAATCAAAAGGAGGCGGCGCTGTCTCTGCTACAATTTAAAAAGCAAGACGCTCAGCGCTGGATATTCAGTGAACCTTTCATCTTTAAAATTTTTTCGTGGTTTGCGCGCGGAAAACAAGCAGTTTGCAGTTATTGGTTTGGGACGCTTCGGCAAAGCTGTGTGTTCGACCCTGCATGACTTGGGTTACGAAGTCCTCGGGGTTGACACCGACGAAAAAAAAGTAACTCAAGCTTTGAACGATCGTATAGCTGCTCACGTTGTGCAGTTAGATTCTACTGAGCCTAGCGCTCTTAGGGGAGCGGGTATATTTGAATTTGAAACAGTGATTGTGGCGATCGGCAATTACCTAGCAGAAAGCATTACCACCACCCTAAACCTGAAAGAAGGCGGGGTAACTCACGTAATCGCCAAAGCTTCCTCGGAAACTCATTTGAAAATTTTGCAAAAAGTCGGCGCAGATCATGTAGTTTTTCCCGAACGAGAAATGGGTTGCTCTTTGGCCCGCATTCTTACAAAACCCAGCATTCTAGAACGCTTTGACCTCGACCCAAATCACAGCATTGTTGAGTTGCTCGTTCCTGAAAAATTTGGCGGTAAAACCATCACCGAATTGGATCTCCGGCGCAGGTATGGTTTGAACTTGCTAGCAATCGGTCGCGGCGACAAGTTCGAGATCAATCCCCAGCCAAACGAACGATTGAAAAACGGCGAGGTGATGGTAGTAATTGGTTCTAATAAAGATATCAATCGCTTGCCAATTTAATAGCTCGCCCTGTTTGCTTGCTCGATATGTAGGGTGCGCAATACGCACCTTATATTATGTGCGAGCGAACGATCGCCTCGATCTTTTAGTTTTTCATCGAGATATCTCAATTGAATTTCAACGATACAGGAGTCGCTTCAGCCGTTCCAGCTTCCTCTAAAAACACAACCCAAACAATAGCCAAAACGGAAAATTATTAAATAAAAGTAGAAGCACCAGATCGCGCTCCTGCAAATCTAGGAGCGCTAGCCCTGAAAATTCAGCCTACATTCAATATATCTTGCAGGTAAACTTTACCGAAAACCAGTACCGCCAACACTAGAGCGAGTTCCACAGGCCAAGGACATACAGCCAAAAACCAAATTAACGAACACACCCCAATAATTGCAGCTATGGGAGCCGGAATCCCGTCTAACGTTCTTTCGTTAGTCCCAGCAGTCACCCACCCAGCAATCAAGCAGACGGTCAATGGAATCAAGCAAGTTGCGAGCATTTTTTTTCTCCAATTAAATTTTTAATATTTGGTCTATCAGTCTCTTGTAACGATACATGAATTTTTGGGAAATGAACACCTAATTGGGATAATATTTAATGTTAAGTAATTACTAAGCTTGACCAATTAATACTAAATTTTGACGGACACATCTCTCTTTTGGCACAAATATGCAGAGAAACGCCGGAATGTAGGGATTTTGAGTCGCGCACCAGACATGAAAGCTTTCTACCTAGAGATGAATTGCCCTGCACTGATACCTGCAAGTTATACTGAGTGTTGCAGTCAGTTACTGTAGAGCGTGAATCAATGCAGGGCAAATTTTTTCGCAAGCCAGAACCAGAAAATAGCGATCGCGTCCCCCCGGGTCAATACCTCGCCAACGGCTTTCCCGTGCTGACCTACGGCGATACACCTTCGGTGAGCATTGAGAGTTGGGAATTTAAAGTCTGGGGATTGGTCAAACCAAAAACCTTCACTTGGTCGGACTTCCAGGCGATGCCCCAAAGTAACTTTACAGCGGATTTTCACTGCGTCACCCGCTGGTCGAAACTAGATGTGCAGTGGACGGGAGTCAAAGTCACGGATTTCATGAACTGCGTAGAACTCGATCGCTCGGCCTTGCACGTCGTCGAGCACTGCTACGGTGGCTACACTACCAATATTACGATCGCCGACTTCCTGCGAGAAGAAAACTTTTTCGCCCACACCGTCTTCGGCGAACCCCTATCCCCCGACCACGGCGGCCCGATGCGGCTGGTAGTTCCGCACTTGTACGCTTGGAAAAGCGCTAAATGGATTAACGGGCTGGAGTTTACCGAAACCGAACAACTCGGTTTTTGGGAACGTAACGGCTATCACCAGCGGGGCGAACCTTGGGCCGAGGAACGCTACAGCGGTTTGTTTTGATGCGCGCGCGGCCGAGACCTTGTACCGAGAGTATTTCTTGATGCCCCATCCACTATGCGATCGCATCCCCGAGTTCGCCTGACATTGCATCTCGACCATCTTTGGGAGGCGGGGCTTTCCTCAAATTCAAACCAAAGATATCAACCCAGCATTGCACTTTTTACGTAATCTTCCCGATAGATAAAGTCTTTTAACTCCCCCAGCCCAGTCCCACACAAACAAATATTCCCAATTTCTAGCTGATAAACTCTTTTTTAACTTGGGATAGGCGTCGGTGCAACCGTGTTTATACGTAAATTTTGGCAGTTGATAATTGAGATTGTAAATAAATAAAACATTAGGCGAAACCCGACCAAATTCTGTTTGACTCTTTAGCGCTATAATGCTTGCAAATGCAAGGTTTGAGCGCATAAAAATGATAATTATTGCCTGTATTTAATCAAGAGCGAGATCCCTGGAAGCAGGTTCGATGTCCAGCATTTGTAAAGGATGTGTAAAGGCTTGATAAAGAATCTGTCAAAATTCACAAAAACTACCACAAACGCCAACAAACTATCTGATAATAAAACTATTAACATCCTCGCACACCAGAAAGCAGTTATGAATACCAAACTCTTATCCGCCCTAGCAACTACCGCAGCCGTTACAGCCATGTTGGGCCCTGCCGCTCCAGCTCATGCCTTCTCTTTCGGCACCAACGGTATCAAATTCACAGAAGACACAAGCGTCAACTTCAACTTCAAAGAATCTCACGGTATGTACCAATCCTCTTTGGGGATTTACAACGTGAACGGTTTTACACTCTCCAAAGTTGCGGACTTATTTTCGGAAACTAAATCCTCCGACAACGGCCGCGCCAACGAATGGAAAGGAACTCTGGGCAATACAGTGTTGGGTTCTGGCTCGGCAGCATTCACCTTCTTAGCAAATCAAGTTTACACTTTGGGACTTAACAGCGGCAGTGATGGCATGGTATATTCCACATCTGGGCTGAACCTGAACGTCGCTTCTACAGGCAGTCAGCAAGCAGTGTTTGGCGGAGCGCCACTGTGGAGCGCACTCGGCAAAGAAACAACTAACAACTTCCAAGCTGCGGGAAATTACACAGACGGATTAGGTTCTCTCTTTAACGGAGGCACAACAATCTCCTTTGACGATCGCGGTAACGGCAACGACAAAGACTTCCAAGACTTCACCGTGACTGCCGAAGCAGTTCCCGAGCCGATTACGATGACTGGTATGGCTCTAGGTTTGGGTGGCTTGATTGCAGCCCGCCGCCGCCGCCGCGCTAGCAATACCGCTTCATAATTTTTTAAAGGGAACGATCGCCTCAATGACGTTTCGGAAAAAATCATACGATGTAAAGGCGCGCCGATAGGGAAATCGGCTCGCCTTTTGCTTGGTTTCAGAAGCAGGAAGTTCGGCTGCGGATGTTACGGATGGATGTGGAGGCAATAAATCAAGGGTGAATTGGCAAAAAGTTAATTAATAATTTATAAAAAATTAAAAAAATTAAAACCTAATTGGGCAATTATCTCGCTCTCCCGCGCCCAGCAACTTAATTATACGTCGGTAGCTGAATTTGACGCAGAGTTGTTCGACGACGAGTGCAAGTCGTACAAATTCACCGGTATCGGTTGAGGAATTTTAATATTGGCTCGATCGCACGCTGCTTTAACCGCCATCACAGCCCGCGTTTTTGTCCGTCGCACCTGTGCTTGTTCCGGCAGCGTCCAATAGCGGACAATTAGATGCAAACAACCATCGTTAAGACCTGAAATATCGATTTCTGGGGTTGGTTGCGACAAAACGCCTTCGACTTCGGAAATAGCTGCAACTAAGGTTTCAATTGCTCGTGAAGGTTCGGTATCGTAGTCTAAAATCAAAGGCAGGTCTGTTCGCCTGTGCGGCATCGCTGTCAGTACCCGCACTGAATTGGTAAATACGATCGCATTCGGCACTATAACTCGTTCTCCTTGGTAAGTCCGAATTTGAGTTGAACGCATCGAAATTTATTCAACAGTACCTTCAAAGTCTTCTACAATTATCTGGTCGCCTAATTGAAACGGTTCGTGCAGCAGCATCAAGATTCCCGCTAAAAAGTTTTTGAAGATATCTTGGAAAGCGAAACTAACAGCTACTGAACCCAATCCTAACAAACCGATGATATCTCCCGGACGCAAAGCCGGGAAAGCAATCACGCAGGCGATCGAACTCCCAGCAGCCCAAGTGAGGGCAAAGGCTATCTGCACCAACAGCGATCGCAAGGATAAACTTTTGACAGTCTGTTCGGTAGCTGCCGATACTGCTTTGCGAACAAACTTCGCTGCGGTGTTCGTCAGCACAAGAACTATCATAGCCGCTGCTATTGACGGCATTGCCTCGATCGCTTGACCCAGCAGGTTTAACAAGCTAGTTTGGATTTGTTGAATTACCGCACCCATTGTTAAAAATAAACTAAAAAGTTTTACACAAATAATCAGTAACTGGCTAATTTCTTATCTTGCCATAGTTTCGTTCATGCTACATTCAACAAACAATGATATCATAGATGTCATTTATATACTACTCCGTTCATTCCTCGGAAAAACAGAAAGATGAATTTCAATTTGCAGGAACTGATTAAAACCTTCGGCTATTTCGGAATTTGGGGGATTGTATTCGCAGAATCTGGATTGCTGTTTGGTTTCTTTTTGCCGGGAGACAGCTTGCTGTTTGCTGCGGGAATTGTGGCTGCTGGGCCAAACTCTCTGAATATTTGGACGCTAATTTTTGGGTGTTTTGTCTGCGCCGTGGCTGGCGATAATGTGGGCTATGCAAGCGGACACCGTTGGGGCCGTCGCTTATTTAATAAGGAAGATTCCTGGCTGTTTAAAAAAGAATATTTAGAAAAGACCGAAAAGTTCTACGAAAAACACGGTCAAAAAGCAGTTGTACTGGCAAGATTTACGCCGATTCTCCGCACTTTTGCGCCGATAGTGGCAGGAGTGGCGGCAATGAAATATAAAACTTTTATGTTTTATAACCTGATCGGCGGGTTTTTGTGGACGGTGGGGCTAACGCTGCTCGGTTATTATTTGGGAAAGATGATTCCTCCAGAGAAAGTTGATCAATATTTACTGCCGATTGTTGGCGGAATAATTGTACTTTCTTTTGTGCCTTCGATTATTCATATAATTCAAGAACGCCGCGCTAATAAGTAGAAGGAAGAAGGTAGAAGGAAGAAGGAAGAAGGCAGAAGGCAGACACAGCAAGCTTGTTCGGGAGCAGTATTTAACGTTTAGTTAGCTGGACTTACTTGACGAAAAGCATTGACTCAGCCAGACAGTAAGGTTTGAGACGAAAGTTGCAGATTCCCGATCGTCAAAGCGAGTAAATCTAAAATCTAAAATCTAAAATCTAAAATCTAAAATCTAAAATCGATCGACTCTGGCTGTGCGGGTGAGTCGCCGGTAAACTTCTGGCAAATTGGTCGATCGCGCACCACCAACATTTCAGATCCGCATCGCCCATCCGCAGATAGTAAAAATGCAACACTTGCCCGCCGATGGGATAATCTGCTAAAACTAACAAAGTTTGATGATTTCTGGGAAATAACATACATGGTAGCTACATCCGTCAAGATTAAACACGAAGTCAAAGACCTGTCCCTAGCCCCCTTGGGGAAACAGCGCATCGAGTGGGCCGGCCGGGAAATGCCGGTGTTGCGCCAAATTCAAGAACGCTTCGCTAAAGAAAAGCCCTTCGCAGGCATCCGAATTTCAGCTTGCTGCCACGTAACCACAGAAACAGCCCATTTGGCGATCGCCCTGAAAATGGGCGGCGCAGACGCTGTACTCATCGCTAGCAACCCCTTGAGCACCCAAGATGACGTAGCAGCTTGCCTAGTTGCAGACTACGGCATTTCGGTCTACGCCCTGAGAGGAGAAGACGCAGCCACCTACGAACGTCACGTTAACACAGCCCTCGACCACCGTCCAAACATCATCATCGACGACGGTAGCGACGTAGTAGCAGCCCTGATCCAACACCGCCCCAACCAAATTGCTGACTTGATCGGCACCACCGAAGAAACCACCACCGGCATCGTGCGCCTGCGCGCCATGTTGAAAGACGGCGTGCTGACTTTCCCTGCAATGAACGTCAACGATGCTGACACCAAGCACTTTTTTGACAACCGCTACGGTACTGGTCAATCTACCCTAGATGGCATTATCCGCGCTACCAACATCTTGTTAGCCGGTAAAAATATTGTAGTTGCAGGTTACGGTTGGTGCGGCAAAGGCACGGCACAACGGGCTCGCGGCATGGGCGCTAACGTAATTGTCACTGAAATTGATCCAATTCGGGCGATCGAAGCAGTGATGGACGGCTTCCGCGTGATGCCAATGGACGAAGCAGCCACCGTCGGAGACATTTTCATCACCGTCACCGGCAACAAACACGTCATTCGTGCCGAACATTTCGACACAATGAAAGACGGCGCAATGGTTTGCAATTCCGGTCACTTCGACATCGAAATTGACCTCAAATCCCTCGGTGCAAAAAGCACTGGCGTCAAGACAGTACGTTCTTTCACCCAAGAATATCGTCTCAATAATGGCAAGTCGATTATTGTCTTGGGCGAAGGCCGTTTGATCAACTTAGCCGCCGCCGAAGGACATCCCAGCGCCGTGATGGACATGAGCTTTGCCAACCAAGCTTTAGCCGCCGAACATCTTGTCACCAACAAAGGCAAACTAGAGCCAGGTATTCACTCAATTCCTGTGGAAGTTGACAGAGAAATCGCGCGTCTAAAATTGGAAGCAATGGGTATTTTCATTGATACCTTGACTCCCGATCAAATTGAGTACACCAACTCTTGGACTTCGGGAACTTGATCATCGCACCGTAGGGACACGGTAATGCCCATTGGTGTCAACTTAAGGTCAAACCCAGTCAGAGACTATTGTTTGACTATTAAATCTAGATCCCCCCTAGCCCCCCTTAAGAAGGGGGGGACAGGAATCCGATCAAAGTCCCCCTTCTTAAGGGGGATTTAGGGGGATCTGAACTTTGCCTAAAAGCTAGATTTATATGAGTTTCAGGCTTAAGTTGACAGTAATGGGATCTTGCCGTGTCCCTACTTCATGAAATTCGGCATTCGGTCTTCCTGACATCCGTTAAAGCCGTTACATAATCCGTTGCCGAACTTCCTTCTGCTGTACATATTACCAAATTATTAAATCAAAATGGTTGAATGGATAACTAACACAATGCAGTCAATGGGCTATCTAGGCATTGGACTGTTGATGTTCTTAGAAAACCTGTTCCCGCCCATCCCCTCAGAATTGATTATGCCGCTGGCAGGATTCACCGTATCGAAGGGCGGTATGCAGATGATTCCGGCGATCGCAGCAGGGACGATCGGCACAGTTTTAGGGGCGCTTCCCTGGTACTATGCAGGTAAAATATTGAGCGAAGAACGCTTGAGGAATTTAGCCGACAAATACGGCAAATGGATTACAGTATCAGGTGCCGATATTGACAAAGCAAATAGATGGTTTAACAAACACGGCAACAAAGCCGTATTTTTGTGTCGTCTCGTCCCCGGAGTTCGCACTCTAATTTCCCTACCCGCAGGCATCAACAATATGCCTTTAGTTCCATTTTTACTTTACTCAACAATCGGTACAATTTTGTGGGTGAGTTTCCTCACTTTTGCCGGATATAAACTCGGCGAAAATTATGCGCTTGTAGATGATTATCTGGCTCCAGTTTCTAAAATAGTGGCCGTGACTATTGTCATCGGGTTTGTTTTGTGGATTGTCAAGAAGAAGATGCAGCAGGAAAAATATCGCAAATAAAGGAAGAAGGAAGAAGGAAGAAGGAAGAAGGAAGAAGGAAGAAGGAAGAAGGAAAGAAGGGCATAAGAAAATAAGGAAAGAAGGGAAGAATGGAAGAAGAAAATAAGGAAGAACAAGCAATAAAATCTTATATTTCAGAAATTAAGAACGTCCTAATTGTCTTGGTGGTTGCCATATGCTCAAAATTATCTGCGTTTATCTGCGTTCATCTGCGGTTAAAAATTAATCACCATTTTGACTCGCTTCCACAATGTCCCGAACAGTAGCGCTGAAAGATAGATGCCCTTATTTGAAACCAAATTCTGCTATTGTTGCTACTTTTTTTAATTTAGTTTTAAATTGCCGATCACCCGATCGCAGTAACGGGTAGCCGATCGCTTCTTCCTTCTTCCCTCTTCCTTCTTCCTTCTTCCTTCTGGTATAATCGTGGCAAAATAGGGAGAATTGCTATCCGCACTGTTAAGATATGTACGAAAAAATTGTAGCCCCGACCACTGGTTCTAAAATTACTTTCAAAGACGGTTTGCCGATCGTCCCCAACGACCCGATTATTCCCTTCATACGCGGCGACGGTACGGGCGTAGACCTGTGGCCAGCATCCCAGAAAGTCATGGATGCTGCGGTAGAAAAGGCTTACGGCGGCGATCGGAAAATTAACTGGTTCAAGATTTACGTAGGCGACGAAGCCTGCGATGTCTACGGTACTTACCAATATTTACCGCAAGATTCCCTAGACGCCATCAAAGAATACGGCGTCGCCATCAAAGGCCCGCTGACAACCCCAATCGGTGGCGGAATTCGATCGCTCAACGTAGCATTGCGGCAAATCTTTGACCTCTACGCCTGCGTGCGGCCCTGCAAATATTACGATGGCACCCCATCGCTGCACAAAACTCCCGAACTGTTAGACGTAATTATTTACCGGGAAAATACAGAAGATATTTACCTGGGAATTGAATGGAAAGAAGGCAGCGAAATCGGCCTTAAACTAATTGAATACCTGAATAACGAGTTAATTCCCTCAACACCAGAACACGGCAAAAAACAAATTCGCCTCGATTCAGGAATTGGCATTAAACCAATTAGCAAAAGCGGTTCCCAGCGTTTAGTGCGGCGGGCAATGACCCACGCCTTGCGGTTGCCAAAAGACAAGCAACAAGTAACATTGGTGCACAAAGGCAACATCATGAAATATACGGAAGGAGCCTTCCGAGATTGGGGTTACGAATTAGCAACCACCGAATATCGGGCTGAGTGCGTAACAGAAAGAGAATCCTGGATTCTGGGCAACAAAGAACACAATGCCGACATTAGCTTAGAAGACAATGCCCGCCAAATCGATCCGGGCTATGATGCTTTAACACCCGAAAAACAAGCAGTGATTTGCAAAGAAGTTGCCGATGTTCTGTCGGCAATCTGGGAAAGTCACGGTAGTGGCCAGTGGAAAGAAAAGATCATGGTCAATGACCGAATTGCTGATAGCATTTTCCAACAAATTCAAACTCGACCAGCCGAATATTCTATTTTGGCAACGATGAATTTGAACGGCGATTATTTGTCCGATGCGGCCGCAGCGATTGTCGGCGGATTGGGCATGGGCCCTGGCGCGAATATTGGTGATGAATGTGCTGTTTTTGAGGCGACTCACGGCACTGCACCGAAACACGCTGGTTTGGATAAAGTCAATCCCGGTTCCCTGATTTTGTCGGGGGTGATGATGTTAGAATATATGGGATGGCAGGAAGCCGCAGATTTGATTAAGAAGGGTTTGGGCGCTGCAATTTCTAATGGTGAAGTTACCTATGATTTGGCAAGATTGATGGAACCGCCGGTGCCGGAGTTGAAGTGTTCGGAGTTTGCTGAGGCAATTATTAAGCACTTTGCGGATTGAGTTTTAGGACTTTTTGAACGGGCTAGAAGCCCGTTCCACAAAGAGTGAATTTGATTGTCGGGTGGGGTGGGCTTCTAGCCCGCCCCAAAATCATAAAATTACTGTGGGGTGGGCTTCTAGCCCGCCCAAAATCATAAAATTACTGTGGGGTGGGCTTCTAGCCCGCCCCAAAATCATAAAATTACTGTGGGGTGGGCTTCTAGCCCGCCCCAAAAAAAAGCTATTTTTGTATAGATGGAACAGCCATACCGCGCTCAACGGCGGGACGTTTCTGTAAGGTTTCTACCCAACGTTTGAGGTGCGGGTGGTTGTCGAGGGTTAATCCTTGAAATTCGTAAATAGCAACCCACGGATAAGTTGCCATATCGGCGATCGAATAATCGCCGCAGATGTATTCGTGTTTTGCTAGTTGAGTATCTAATACTCCGTAGAGGCGCAGTGTTTCTTTTTCGTAGCGTTGAATTGCATAGGGAATTTGTTCGGGTGCAAAGCGTCTGAAGTGGTTTAGTTGACCGAACATGGGCCCGACGCTGGCCATTTGAAACATCAGCCATTCCATAACTTGAAAGTATTTGTGTTTGTCGGTGGGCAGAAATTTGCCTACTTTTTCTGCAAGATAGATCAGGATGGCGGCTGACTCGAAGACTGTGATGCTGTTATCCCGATCGACTATTGCGGGTATTTTGCTGTTGGGGTTGATGGCGATGAATTCTGGGGTGAATTGGTCGTTTTTGCTGATGTCTATGACGTGCACGTTGTAGGGTAAACCTATTTCTTCGAGCATGATCGAGACTTTGCGACCGTTCGGTGTGGTAAAAGTGTAGAGGTCGATCATAAGTTGTGCTGTTAAGTTAAAAGTTGGCAACGAAGGAAGCAACCGGACACGAGATCGGGATTGCGACGGCTATTGGGCGCGTTTTGAGCGATCGATCGCACTTACGTACAAGCCAGAAGGCACAATTCAACAAAGGTTGTGGTGAAAATTCTATTATAATAAGATTTTGGCTGGGTGGCAGTCGATCGAGAAAAATGCACATTATTGAAATTCTCAAAGACGATTATCAAAGATTCCCCGAAAATCAGACTTACAGCATTTACGCCAAAGATGTTTATTTTGAAGACCCAGTGAATCGATTTACAGGAGTCGATCGCTACCGCAAAATGATCGGGTTTATGGGGACGTTTTTTCAACAAATTAAAATGGATTTGCACGAGATTTCTCAGTCTGGAGATACTGTACAAACTCGCTGGACTCTGAGTTGGATCGCGCCGCTACCTTGGAAACCCAAAATGGCGATCGCCGGAAGGAGCGAGCTTAAGGTTAACAGCGACGGTTTAATTGTTTCCCACATTGACTACTGGAACTGTTCGCGCCTAGACGTGCTCAAACAGCTTGTCTTCTCAGGAACATAACCGCCTTTAACTAAGCTACCCGCTGTGTGCGCTACAGGCTGCTGCTGCGCGCCCTACAATAACTACCGCCTGCAAATTAATCTTTGTTACATTCCGTTACAATAGAGAAGTAACAAATTTGCAGGCGAGCTAAACAATCAATGCGCTTAATATTAATGACCGGAAAAGGCGGCGTCGGTAAAACCTCCGTAGCAGCGGCTACAGGGCTGCGATGCGCCGAATTGGGATACAAAACCCTAGTGCTGAGCACCGATCCCGCCCACTCCTTGGCCGACAGCTTCGACATGGAACTCGGACACGACCCCCGACTTGTAAAACCCAATTTGTGGGGGGCAGAATTGGACGCCCTCAGGGAGTTAGAAGGCAACTGGGGAGCCGTCAAACGCTATATTAGTGAGGTTTTGAGAGCCCAGGGACTTGAAGGCGTACAAGCTGAAGAATTAGCCATTTTGCCGGGAATGGACGAAATATTCGGTTTGGTACGGATGAAACGGCATTATGACGAGGGAATATATGATGTTTTAATTATCGATTCTGCTCCCACCGGCACAGCATTGCGACTGCTAAGTTTGCCAGAAGTTGGCGGCTGGTACATGAGAAAATTTTACAAGCCTTTGCAAGGCATATCTGTTGCCCTCAGACCTTTAGTTGAACCGTTTTTTCGACCGCTTGCCGGCTTTTCTTTGCCGAACAAAGAGGTGATGGATGCACCTTATGAATTTTACGAACAAATCGAAGCTTTGGAAAAGATTTTAACTGATAATACTGTGACTTCGGTGAGGTTAATTACTAATCCAGAAAAAATGGTAATTAAAGAGTCTTTGCGCGCTCACGCTTATTTGAGTTTGTACAATGTTGCCACAGATTTAATCGTAGCAAATCGAATTATTCCCGAAGAAGTAACCGATCCATTTTTCAAACGCTGGAAAGAGAACCAGCAGGAGTACAAGCAGGAGATTCACGAGAACTTCCGGCCACTTCCAGTGAAAGAAGTTCCGCTTTATTCTGAAGAAATGTGCGGCTTGCCAGCTTTGGAGCGCTTGAAAGAAACGCTTTACAAAGACGAAGATCCGAGCAAGGTTTATTACACAGAAAATACGATTAGAATTGTTCAGGACAACAATCAATATGTTCTAGAACTGTATTTGCCGGGAATTGCTAAGGATCAGATTCAGTTGACCAAAACTGGAGACGAGTTAAATGTTCGGATTGGGAATCACCGCCGGAATATGGTTTTGCCGCAAGCTTTAGCGGCTTTGCAACCTTCGGGCGCGAAGATGGAGGATGATTATTTGAAGATTAAGTTTGCTTGATGCTAAGAAAGCGGACAGGGTTTGTAGTGAGGAATGCTAGTTTTTTCTTGATGGATGAAGAAGGACTAAAGTCCTCACTACGAACCTTTTTCCTCTTCGTATTCTTTTTCTTCTTCTGTGTCAAGAGCGGGCTCTGTGGTTTGTTCGATTTTTCCTGCATTAACCTCAATCTTTTTCTGCTGGCGTTCCGACGCGGCTTTTTGCAGTATTTTCACTTTTTCCGGGTCAGCATTCGATCGCCAAAACAACTTATGACCCTTAATTTTAACGCAATTATCCTCCAGACACTTCACCCATTCTCGATACTTCTTGACAACGGAAGTGTCGAGAATCCCCAACTTTTCCTCTTGGCGAGTGAGTTTTGCGAACTTTTCGTAATGGGGATAACTAGGAGTCACAAAAGCTTCTTTTCTAACTAAAATGGGCGGATTGTATACATCGGAATAGTCTTGATAGCTGACTGAAAGGTCGCTCAAATGTATGTGCATAGCCGTGTGGAGGGCTGGGTGCGGGTTTGTGTCAAAATCGGGATAAAATAAGTAGGAAATCTGAGGTTTGCGAGCGTGAAATTTGATGATTGTGGCGCCGTCTAGCCTGCCAATTGTGCGGTTAGCGCAGCCTTCGTAGAGCCGCAGTAAAGGGTCGAGTTCTTCTAAGAATGATACGTGTACTGAAAGAGAACCCTGCTGTTTGTAGCCGATCGCGCTATCCTCGCAACAATCCGCCACAATATCAGGTTTGCTGAGACTGTATAGCATTAAATCGGCTAAAGTGCAAGCTCTTTGATAGCTGTCAAACAAACCCTTGATGTCGTTGCGGATTTGAGCCGGGAGGCGGCGCATCGAAGGTCGATCGCCCAAACCGTTGAGAGCGAGATATACTAGCAAATCCTGGCGGCGCTTGTCGGCGATTGTTTCCCAATCATCAACATCCGTGGCTTGCAAAATCACCCTCCAAGCTCGATTAAAACTGTGAAATTCCTCTTTAATTGGCAATTCTTCGGCTAATTCGCCCTTCACGGGGAGGCGGCCGCGATCGCTCACAAAAGCCATCAAAGGAGCCAGCATTTCCTGGTAATCCTCAAAGCGCTTGACTTGCGATCGCACTCGGGGAGTCGATAAGCGCGATCGAAACCGAGAAGCCCGAAAACCCTCACCTTCCGCCGCATCCCGAAACACAAAATAGATTCCCAAAGCCACAGGAATCGCATCAACATTCAAAACTTGGTCAATATAAACCTTCAACTCTTCCTGCTCGTAATACTTCTGAAAAGTATTCCGAGAAGTAATCACCCCATCCCCGTAAGCAATTTGACCGCGATCCGGATCGTCAATCAAAACCTGAGCCGCCACCACCAATAAATTCTTAGTTAATTCCCAAGCATTCAGCAAAGCCACTCGGCGTTCCGCCAACGATTCAATCACATTAATTACATAACCAATATTCACAATATCCGCACAAATTTGCGGAGCATCCGGCTGATAGTAAGGGTCCCAACCCGCAGCAGCATAACCCTCTTGGCTAATATATTTAATATCGCCGCCGTAGCCGCAACCGTAATCAAAAAAAGTCATCCCATCCACAAACAAATCCGATTCCAAAACCAGCCGCACAGGTTTAGAAATAGAGTTGCGTACCATCGCAGCTTTGTGACGCTCGATTTTAGGAATTGATAACTCGCTATTTTCCGGTTTCACACGCTCGACAACAGCATGATCGTGGATTTCCACACCGCAATATCCCAAATATTTGATCCAACCGTCGCGAGTGCCGATCGCGCTAGTATTGTCAAGCAGCCCCCATCCTTCCTCGCAGCGAGTCAGTCGAGCAAACTTCTCGTAATTGGGATAATCCGGCGTCACAAAAGTTTCCTTGCGGTGCAAAACCGGGGGATTTTCGCTGTGGCTGTAATCAAAATATTTAACTTCCCCTGTTTCCAGATTAATTTGGATGCTGGTTTGCAAAGCAGGGTGAGCGTCTGTATCGAAATCTGGGTAAGAAAGATAAGATATTTTAGGTTGCTGGAGCGAAAATTTAACTAAAGTTGCTCCATCAATATTTTCGAGCTGGCGCCGCGCACAATTTTCGTAGATTCCGAGGACTGGATTGAGTGCTGGTAAAGCGGAAAGGTGAACGTAAAAAGCCGTCGGTAATTTTTTCCCCACTTTGCTTTTGCGACAGCAGACAGCTACTTTTTCTACTAGATTATCGACACAAACATCATTAATTTCGTCGCACCCAGCCTCACTATCTACTGCGGGTAGAGATTTTGTACCCGAACGGGCATGGTTTTCATGCAGCCAAACTTCCTTAGCAAAAGCGCTCAAAGGCGTTAGCTTTTCTCCATTATTTTCTAATGGCTCGTTATGTGAAATAGTGTTTGTATAGGTATCGTCAGTCATGGCTAAACTAATCGATTTTTTGTATTAACCGCAGATAACACAGAGTCAAGAAACAGATAATTGAGGAAATTTATTTCTTCCTCCGCGCAGGTGGACTTTTTTTGGCTATTTTAATCGCTGACACATCTAAAAACTTCAATATTAACCAAACATTCGAGTTTCCACAAATTCTTGAACTCGGGCTAAATGACTGGACAAACTCACTAATATGTTTTCTACTCCCTCAATAGTTGACACTCCCGAAGCTGCTGTTTTAGATTGAAATCCTCGCGCTTGATGTTCTAATTGTGCCGCTAATTGCGACATCTCAGCAACTCCCACATTCGCCGATGTTCCCTTGAGACGGTGAGCCTGATATTCCACAGCTTGCCAATCTCGAGCTTCTGCTGCTATTTTAGCGGCAGCCACATCAGCTTGCGCGTTTCCCACGAATGCTTGCAAGAGTCGCTCGGGCAATTTAACATTAACTCGTCCGAGTTGCTCTAATCTGTTCTTGTCGAACAGTCCGTCACAGTCTCCGTATTCCCAGGTTTTAAGGGCGATCGCTCTTGGTGCAGGCTCGGCCACAACCTCGGCTTTTTCCACAGCTTCTGTCTGATTTTTTGCTAACTGAGAATTGCGATCGTGGTTTGTCACATTAATATTTTTCACTCCGTAGTTATTTTTAAACTGAAAATTTTTGGATTCATACTTTTTCAGCGCCGCCGCCAAAGCATCTAAATCTACAGGTTTGCTGAGATAATCGTCCATCCCCGCGGCCAGACACTTTTCTCGTTCCCCCGGCATAGCGTGAGCTGTTAAAGCAATTATAAAAGTATGCCGATCGCCTTTTTCGATTTTTCTCAATTTTTGCGCCGTTTCGTAACCGTCAAGTACGGGCATCTGACAGTCCATCAGCACGAGATCGTAGCTTTTTTGTTCCAGCAAGTCCAGGGCTTCTTGACCGTTGGAGGCGCAGTCAGCATCATACCCTAAAACTGCCAACTGTTCGACAATCACTTGTTGGTTGATCGGGTGATCTTCCGCCAGTAAAATTTTTAAGGATGGCGAATTGGCAGTAACGTATTGAGAATTAACTGCCGGTAACTTGCAATTATTACCAGCCTCGAAGCTGCCCAACTCTCCCTTTCCCTTCACCGCAGCCAGCAAAGCCTCGTGCAGGCGGTGCGGCCGCACGGGTTCGATTAAATAGCTGGTAAAACCTTGACAGCAAAGGGCTTCAGCTTTCGGCTGTTCGCGCAAAGGAGTCATGGCGATTAACGAGCCAACTCTCAAGCTCGATCGCACTTTTTGGGCAAATTCCTCAGCATCCAAATCCGGCATTTGCAAGTCTACCAGCACCGCATCGCAGCATTTTTCCCCGTATTCGGAATGCTTGGAAATGCCAATCGCAGCATTGTGCAACCAAGTCAAAGCAGCAGCCACAGTTTCTGCTTCGTAGCAGCGGGCGCCCCAACTTTGAGCGAGCGATCGTACCGCCGCCCTTTTCAAAGCGCTTCCCGAGACAACTAACAGCTTCTTCCCCGCAATTTCTAGCGATTTCGGCTCAACTTCCAACTGTTTTTCTAAAGGTACAGCAAACCAAAAAGTAGAGCCGCTCCTTAGCAGACTGCGTACTCCTATCGAACCTCCCATCATCTCAACTAACTGCTTGCAAATAGCCAAACCCAAACCCGTGCCGCCGTAGGGTCTAGTAGGAGAATCGTCTACTTGAGAAAAAGATTCAAACAGCTTTGTCTGCCCTTCCGGTGAAATTCCAATACCAGTATCCCGCACTGAAAATAATAAACTTTCTCCTAATTTGCCGTCTGCCGATCGGTTGCCGCGTTTGACAGTCACGTGAACTAAAATTTGACCGCTATCGGTAAATTTGATGGCATTTCCAGTCAAGTTAAGCAAAATTTGCTTCAACCTGCCCGAGTCGCCCACCAAGTTTCTCGGCACCGAACTGTCAATTAAAAAATCCAATTCGAGATTTTTTTGCTCTGCCAAAGGCGCCACCATTTCTATGACTGATTCTAGGCAGGTATCCAAATCAAAATTTGCTTTTTCCAGCCGCATTTCTCCCGCTTCAATTTTAGAGAAATCGAGGATATCATTAATCACAATCAGCAAATGTTCGGCACTGCGGTAAATAGTCTGAGCGCACTCGCGCTGTTTTGGTTCCAAAGGAGCGCGCAGCAACAATTGAGCCATCCCCAGAACCCCATTCATCGGAGTCCGAATTTCGTGACTCATGTTCGCCAAAAATTGTGACTTAACCTGGCTGGCTTTCAGGGCAGTTTCCCGGGCTTCCACCAACTCATTAATCTTGTCCGCTACCATGACAATTCCGCCCACTTTCCCCTCAGGATTGTACCAAGGGTGAGCGGCCCAGCGCAAAAACAAAACTGAGCCATCTGCTCGTTCCCAAGCATCTTCGCTCACAGAAATTACCTCACCTTTTAACACCTTTTCATACATCATTTTCCAGCGAGTTGGCGTATCTGGAAACAATTCGTAATGACTGAGATTGGTCAGGGACTGCCACTCCAAATTAAATTGAGTCAGCCATTTGTGAGAGTTAGCTAAATAGCGCATTTCTGTATCAAACATTGCCATGGCTACTGGCACGCAGGTAACAATTTGTTTCAGTTGTTGCCGTTCTCTTTCTAGAGCATCTTCGGCCTGTTTGCGTTCAGTAATATCGCTAATCATGCCGGCCATCCGCACCGCTTGTCCTTGGGAATTTCGCTGAGCTTTTCCCTGGGAAGTGCAGTAACGGTAAGCACCGGATGAGTGCAGCAGGCGGAATTCTACATTGTAGTCGATTTGTCGATCGAGGTGGCTAGCGATCGCCCGGATGATGCCGTCCTTGTCATCGGGGTGCAGGCGGCTGTAGAGAGCATCCATAGTGCAGCCAAATTGATCTCGCGGCAAACCGATGATTTCCAAAAGGCGATCGTTCCAATAAACATCATTTTCAATTAAATCCCAATCCCAAATTCCGTCATTAACTCCCTCTAAAACTAACCTGTAGCGTTCCTCGCTTTCCTTAAGTTGTTGGCTGGTATGAAACGCCTGACTTTCGGCGCGATAAACGCGAAGGGCATTGAACAAACTGCGGGACAAACTCTCAGGAGACAGCTTATTTTTAGCGATATAATCAGAAGCTCCCGCCTTCATCAATTCCACAGCAATTTCTTCGTCGCCTTGACCTGTGAGCACAATTAACGGAACTTTGAGCCCGGCTTCCCGCACATTTCGCACCAAAGTCAGTCCGTCTCCGTCCGGTAAGCCGTAGTCAAGGAATACACAGTCAAATTTGCAATCAAATATCTGATTTGATTGCTGCGAATTTTCTGGCCCATCGACCTCGCTTAAATTTTGAAATTTCTCTTGTTTTGAGAGTTGCGCCGCCGCGGTATATTTTTTGCTGACTGATAGTTTTGCCAGGGCGTCAGCGCAGTCTTCGGCTTCTGTAAATTCAACCGAAACTCCTGCGGATTTTAGCGCCCGTTTGACCAACATCCGATCTACTTCATCGTCATCAACGATGAGAATTTTAGTAAGTTTGTCCATAACAACTCGATTGTAGATTAATCTGCCAAATTTGGAGTATACAAAAAGAAATTAAAAGCCATTAATCGCTGATTAATTACAACATCAACATGAATAAATTTTCTGTTATATTTTCCCCGAGCTAGGGAATTTCGCTCAGCATCCAGTATCTGTTGAGAGTACCCATAACTTCCACAAAGTTAGAAAAAGTAACTGGCTTGAGAATATAACCGGCAACATTTAAATTATAAGCTTCTACCTTATCTCTATCTTCGTTAGAAGTTGTAAGTACGATCACTGGAATCGACCTCAAACTTTGATCTAGCCGCAATTCTCGCAGAAACTCGATGCCGTTCATTCTGGGCATATTCAAGTCTAGCAAAATCAACCGGCGCGCTTGAGGCATTGCAGGCTCGGTTTTGCTTTCTCCGCGCAATATAGCTAGAGCTTCTAATCCGTTTGAAGCCATGTAGAGCGGATTGACGATGTTATTTTTTTTGAACGCTCGCCGGACGTTCATCACATCAACCTCATCATCTTCTACCAAGAGGATATGAATTTTTTTCTCTTCCATAAATCAGCCATTTTACAGATGTTTTTTAACCGCGAGTCTGTATGCGCCAGGTTCAGGTAGCACCGATCGCGAACCCAGCAGGTCTAACTCTATTGTGCTTTGCAAAGAATCATTTATGCCTCAGCCGGTGGCAGTATATATCTCTGGGCGTAGTCGCCAACGGCGCAGCGTAGAGCCAATAATACCATTTTTCTAAAGTAGTGTTATACAATCACCCCCCCAACCCCCCCGATGCTTTGGGGGGGCTAAGAGTTCATCTTTAGCAAATCTTTATAAAATTGGTATAACTGAGAAATCAGAGCCTTTTGATCAAATAATCCAACTGCTTTTCGAGACTCCAGCTCCTATGCAATCAGCGATTGCCGATCGTCAAATCACCACTGGAAAATCGCCAACGGTGTGGGCTGAGTAAAAAAAGGCTGCAACGGTCAGCTCGCGCTCAAAACCCATACAGCATCGGTCATTCCCAATTCTTCAATGTCAAAAATCGAATCTCAAACAGTCAAGGCAACATCAAGCTAAAGTAAAATCTAAAACTCATCTACATTATTAATCGCCATGTCAGCCGATCGCAAACTCTACGAAGGCAAAGCCAAAATCCTCTACTCCACCGAAGAGGGCGAAATTTTGCTGACCCACTTCAAAGACGACGCCACCGCCTTTAACGCCCAGAAACGCGGCAGCATCACCGGCAAAGGCGAAATCAACAATGCCATATCCGCCCACCTGTTTCGGATGCTAGAAGCCAAAGGCATTCCCACCCACTTCATTGACACGCCCGCCCCCAATCAAATGCGAGTTTGCCGCGTCCGCATATTGCCCTTAGAAGTCGTCGTCAGAAACATTGCCGCCGGCAGTCTGTGCAAGCAAACCGGACTCGCCCTCGGCACAATTATCAATCCGCCGCTGGTGGAGTTTTATTACAAAAACGACGATTTGGGAGACCCGCTGCTCACCGAAGGCCGGTTGCTGTTAATGCAGCTAGCCACGCCAGAACAAGTACACCAACTAGAAATCGCCGCCCGCGAAATTAACGAAATACTCAAAGAATTCTTCAGCCAGTGCGGTATCACCCTGGTAGACTTCAAACTAGAATTCGGCATCGACCAACATCAAAATCTGATTCTGGCCGACGAAATCAGTCCCGACACTTGCCGCCTCTGGGACAACGCCGAAACTGATCCCGACGCCCGTGTGATGGACAAAGACCGATTCCGCCGCGACTTGGGATCGGTAGAAACCGCTTACCAGCAAGTTCTCCAGCGGGTTCTAGCTCAGAAAGTCTAGAGCACTTAGCAATGCGCTACAATTGCACAGTTTGTAACCCTTCTGCCTTGGATGTCAGCAATCAGCGGTGAACAGTCATCAATTAGCGGTCAGTCGATTTGAGATTTGAGATTTACTTGACAGATGAATCTGGGAGGTTGAACTCTTAGTCTAAAATTTGGGGAGCACCACGACAGCCCTGCGGGGGTAGATAACTGGCTTGTATCCCTCTTGACGTGCAGTCAGTGCGAAATTCAACCGACTAAATCACTAATGACTGATAACGTTTGAGTCATTTTGAGTCATAACGTTCGCTCTTCGAGGACAGCACTAATGACTGATTAACGTTCGCTCTTCGAGGACAGCACTGATGACTGATGACTAATGACTGATGACTAATGACTGATGACTGATGACTAATGACTAATGACTGATGACTGATGACTAAATAATGTCGTGTGTGTGATTGCCCAAAAGAGTGAACAAAAATGCGCTTATCTGCTGTATTGGTGGCAGTTTTTACTGTCTCAGCAACATTCGGACTATCAAATTCGGCAAGTGGTCAAACATCCTACTCTGAATCAACAGAGGAAGCTTTGGCAGCCGTTCCTTCCGCCCCGTCGATCGAATTACCCGATCGCCCCGTCCCAGAATTAACCGAAAATTCTCCTCAAAACCGCACAGAAGCTAACAGCAGCCCAGCGGCAGCCCTAAAAATAGCCACTGCCCCTGGCAGAGGAGAAAACGATCGCGAACCCCCAAACCGAGTCACAGACCCGGCAACCCCGGTTTCGCCCGCCCAGGTGCAACTCAAACCCGAGATTGAATCGAATCGAATCCCCTATAGCAGTAAAAACGCCCTACCAGAGGCACAACTGGCTAGCCCTCTCCCCCCCTCCCAGACCGCTGTTTCGCCTACCTGGGTGGCAGTAGAGCCTCGGAAACAGGACGAATCAGGGGCAATGGCCCAAAACCTCCAAGTTTCTCCCATATCTGCCCCGGACGCATCAGGGGCGATCGCTCAAAACGCCCAAATTCCCCCCAGACCAGCCCCGGCTAGACCAGCCCCGACCAGACCGCCAGCTAACACCGTTCCCCCATTGCCCTCGGGCCCAGCAGCACCGCAGCCGAGACAAACCCCAGCACCAGCCGGGGCGGCAGAACCGCAGGTGCTAGTTGCCGAAGTCAGCATCACCGGGGCGACGGGAGACCTGCAAAACGAGATTTACCGAGTCATCAGCACCCAACCGGGACGCACCACCAACCGCAGCCAACTGCAACAAGACATCAACGCCATTTTTGCCACGGGCTTCTTCAGAAACGTGCGCGCAGTACCGGAAGACACCCCCTTAGGCGTCCGGGTGACTTTTATCGTGCAGCCAAATCCGGTGCTGCGGGGAGTGAAAATCACCGGCCAGCAAGTGCTGCCCCAAAGCATAATTGACGACAGCTTCCGCGATCAGTACGGCAAAATTCTCAACCTCCGCCGCTTTGAGGAGGGAGTGAAAAAAATTAATGCGTGGTATCAAGACAACGGCTATGTTTTGGGTCAAATCACTGATGCGCCGCAAGTCGCAGATGACGGCACAGTAACGCTGGTAGTGGCAGAAGGCCAGATCGAATCTGTTGATGTTCGTTTCCTGAACAAGGAAGGAGAACCCACGGATGCCACCGGTCAGCCGATCGGCGGCAACACTAGGCGCTATGTCATCACCCGCGAAGTACAACTGAAGCCCGGAGACATCTTTAACCGCACCAAGGCGGAAAGAGATTTGAGACGGGTATTTGGTTTGGGGATTTTTGAAGACGTGCGGCTGGGCTTGGAACCGGGAGCGACTGACCCCCGCAAGGCAAGGGTAGTTGTCAACGTCATTGAGAAAAATACTGGTTCTCTGGCGGCGGGTGCGGGTTTGAGCTCGGCAACGGGTTTGTTCGGTACCCTGAGTTACCAGCAGCAAAACTTGTTCGGTAGAAACCAAAAATTGGGGGCTGAAGTACAAATCGGGGAACGCCAAACGCTGTTTGACCTGAGTTTTACTGACCCTTGGATTGCGGGCGATCCTTACCGCACTTCTTATACGGTGAATGCCTTTAGCAGGCGATCGATCAGCGTGATTTTTGACGGTGGCGAACGGGAAGTTTATCTGCCAAATGGCGATCGACCTCGCATCGTCCGCACCGGCGCCGGCATCAATTTTACCCGTCCCCTGTCGCGCAATCCTTTTGCCGATGCTGAGTGGACTGCTTCCGTCGGCTTGCAGTTCCAACGAGTCTCAACTACCGATCGCAAAGGCCGGCGCGTAGCTGAGGACGAACTCGGCAACCAGTTAACTTTTAGCAATTCTGGCAACGACGACTTGACAACACTGCAAGCAGGTGTTGTGCGCGATCGACGCAACGACCCCGTGCGCCCCACTAGCGGTTCCCTGCTCAGATTTGGCATGGAACAATCGATTCCTGTCGGTTCCGGTAACATTCTGTTCAACCGCCTGCGCGCCAATTACAACTTTTACCTACCAGTCAAGTACACCAACTTTACCCCCGGCCCCCAAACCTTGGCTTTTAGTTTTAAAGCCGGCACCATATTCGGCGATTTGCCTCCCTACGAAGCTTTTGCGTTGGGTGGCGCCAACTCGGTGCGCGGATACAACGAAGGCGATGTCGGAGCAGGCCGCAGCTTCCTAGAAGGCAGCGTTGAGTACCGTTTCCCGATTATTTCCTTTATCGGCGGAGCGCTCTTTTTGGATGCCGGCACCGACTTGGGCACCGGCAAGGATGTCCCGGGCGACCCAGCGGGCATCCGCAGAAAGCCCGGTAGCGGTTACGGCTACGGCCTCGGCGTCCGGATTCAATCTCCCTTGGGCCCGATCCGCATCGATTACGGTATCAACGACAGCGGCAGCAATCAAATTCACTTTGGGATTGGCGAGCGATTCTAATTAGGGAATAGGGCATCGGGCATCGGGCATCGGGAATGGGGCATTGAACTGGTTCCCCGGCTCTGCCTGGGAACCGATGTAAGCGAGGCTCTGCCTCGCGTGGCTAGAAGACTCTGACGCTCTTGCGGTTGCTAGAATCGTAGAGTACGCATTACCACCAGCCCAAGATGAGTCCATTTTTTCCGATATTGCAATTTACTCAAATGCTGTTAGCAGAAACTAGCTCTTGTCATACTGTCGGACCGTCGGAGTTGATCGCGATCATTGCTCTAATGGGGGGACTTTTAACCTTTGCTGCTACAGCTAGTGTGCCATCTATGTCAATTATGATACCCGCCGCAGTAGTAAAGGTTCTAGGAGGTCTTGCAATTGGAGCTAGCATCACCTCGATAATAGTGCCATTCCAGTCATTTTTAGATATCGCGGCTGTGGCGGCTGTAGTCGAGGGCATTAAGCACATCTTAGGATGTAGTTAAGGAGTTAACTACGCTTAACTTCCTTCTTCCTTTTTCCCTTGGCTACGCGAGGCAGAGCCGACCGATCGGCGTTACCAGGCAGAGCCTGGTAACGAGTAGAATGCCCAATGCCCAATGCCCCATGCCCAATGCCCCATGCCCAATGCCCAATGCCCCATGCCCCATGACTATTCACACCCTAAAATCTGAATTTGAACTATCAGGAATCGGTTTGCACAGCGGCGAACAAACTCGCGTTCGAGTCCTGCCCGCTGCGGTTGGGGAAGGCCGCTATTTTGTCAGAACTGACTTGCCCGGTGCTCCGATAATTCCGGCAAAAATTGAGGCGGTTTCTCAGACGGCACTTTCGACTGAGCTCGCAGGTATCGATGCTCAAATTCGCACTGTAGAGCATCTGTTAGCCGCTTTGGCAGGTATGGGAGCGGATAATGCTCGAATTGAGGTTGATGGGCCGGAAGTGCCACTGCTGGACGGTTCGGCTCGGGTTTGGGTAGAGGCGATCGCCCATACCGGCTTAATTTCTCAAGAAGGCGAGGCAGACTCCGATCCGTCATTCGTTGTGGCTGAGCCTGTGTGGGTGCGTCACGGGGATGCTTTTGTCGCGGCTTTACCGTCAGCGGAAACTCGGTTTAGCTACGGAATTGATTTTGAAGAACAGGCGATCGGCAATCAATGGTACAGTTGGTCGCCAGAGGCTGAAAGTTTTGCGATGGCGATCGCCCCAGCCCGCACTTTTGGACTTGCCCGCCAAGTTGACCAATTGCGACAAGCAGGTTTGATCAAAGGTGGTACCCTAGAGAACGCCCTGGTTTGCGATCGCTCCGGCTGGCTCAACCCGCCTTTGAGATTTGCTAACGAACCCGTGCGCCATAAAATCTTAGACTTAGCAGGCGACCTCAGTCTGCTGGGAACTTGGCCAAAAGCTCACTACTTGGCCTACAAAGCCAGTCATAACCTGCACGTCCAACTTGCCTTAGCGCTGAACTCCCAAGCTGGAGTCGCGAAGCAGACAAGTTAGAACAGGTTCGGGCCAATTTACAGTTATAGTTTGCAGTTACAATTCACAACCCAAGACGCCATCCCTTGCGCCTTGCGTTTAGATAGCAACAGCCAAGGTGGTTAGGAAGTTCTTAATTACTCAAACCATTGCAGTGGATTGTTTCTCTGGTGACGATAACTAAAGCCTTCCTTCTTCCTTCTTCCTTCTTCCTTCTTCCTTCTTCCTTCTGTAATACCACACTCAAAAGTCTTCAAGCAATGTCCACGCTGACAGAAGTTAACACGCTCAATACTGCTAATTCAGAATTCGTTCCCACCGACAACGGTGAGGATTCTCCAGCGGTTAAATCTACTTTTACTCTCGAAGAAATTCAGAAATTGTTGCCTCACCGCTATCCTTTTGCACTGGTAGACAAAATCATTGACTACGTGCCGTCGCAGAAGGCTGTAGGAATTAAAAATGTGACTTTCAACGAACCGCATTTTCAAGGTCATTTTCCCGGAAGACCGATTATGCCTGGGGTCTTAATTGTGGAAGCGATGGCTCAAGTTGGCGGTATTGTTCTGGCTCAGTTGCCCGACATCGAGCAAGGATTGTGGATGTTTACCGGCATTGATAAAGTCAAGTTCCGCCGTCAAGTTGTACCGGGAGATCAGTTGCTGATGACTGTTGAATTGCTGTGGGTAAAACGCCGCCGCTTCGGAAAAATGCAGGCGATCGCCGAAGTGGACGGACAAAAAGTTTGTGAAGGAGAACTGACGTTTTCGATGGTAGATTAGATTTACTAATAAGGAATGGAGAATGGGGAATTGGCAATGGAAATTGGTAATGGTAATGAGAATAGATAATTGGTAAGAGCTCACAACTAATAACTGTTTGGTGAAGCAAAATTGCAAATTATCAATTATTAATTATAAATTATCAATGACTAATTACCATCTAAGTAAATCCACCTAATTAAACAACGTAAAATACTGGTCGCTAAAAAGCTTGCTGTGTATATCTTCTTCCTTCTTCCTTCTTCCTTCTTCCTTCTTCCTTCTACTTAAAAACTGACAAATGCTTACTTTGATTCACCCAACTGCTGTGATTCATCCCCGCGCCGAACTGCACCCGACTGTAGAAGTGGGCGCTTATGCTGTAATTGGGGAAAGAGTGAAAATCGGGCCGGAGACTAAGATTGGCGCCCATGCAATTATCGACGGACTAACAGAAATAGGCGCTCGCAATCAAATTTTCCCTGGTGCGGCGATTGGTTTGGAACCTCAAGATTTGAAATATGAGGGTTCTCCAACTAGGGTAACAATTGGCGACAATAATGTGATTCGGGAATATGTGACAATCAACCGCGCTACAGGAGCGGGGGAAAGCACCACACTCGGCAATCATAATATGTTGATGGCTTACGTTCATGTGGGTCATAATTGCGATATTGCCGATCGAGTAATCATCGCCAACGCCGTAGCCCTAGCCGGACACGTCAAAATTGAGTCGCAAGCCAGACTCAGCGGGGTTTTGGGCGTTCACCAGTTTGTCCACATCGGCCGCTTATCCATGATCGGTGGCTTGAGCAGGATCGATCGAGATGTGCCTCCCTATATGCTAATCGAAGGGAATCCTTCGCGAGTGCGAGCTATCAACAAAATAGGCCTCGAACGCGCGGGTTTAACCCCAGAAGATTTGCTAATTTTAAAGAAAACTTTTCGGATTTTATACCATTCCGGCTACACTCTCAATGAAGCTTTGGAACAGTTGGACTTGTTACCAGAAAATCACCACTTGCAGCACCTGCGGAGATTTGTGCAGCAGTCTGTAACCAAAGGGCGGCGCGGTTTGATTCCTGGTAAGAAATAATACCAATTATGAAAATCATGCAAGAGTATTTGTAGGGTGTGTCGCCCTGAAAAATCTCTAAGTAAATATCGAAAATCTTATAGAACCCATTTGACATCTTTAAGTTTTTGGGTTGGGTGACGAGAAATATAGAGAGAAACCGGTTTCTGAGATTTACGCAAGGGGCGAGAAACCGGGTTTCTACGAGTTTTTGGGTTGGGTGACGAGAAATATACAGAGAAACCCGGTTTCTGAGATTTACGCAAAATAGATCTCAAATGGGTTCTATAGCGACGCACCTGATACTTCGGCCCCGTGGAAGCAAGCAAAATTTTGTTTTGTAGCAATATTTTTTATAATGAGACCTCTTGCACTCATTCGGTTTCTGCTCTTGAAATTATCTGCGTCGATCTGCGTTAATCTGCCTGAAATCTGCGGTTGACTGGCTCTATCAAAGATTTAGGCAATCTTGTCGAATCACTATGGCACTGTGCTAATATGCCATATCAATACGATGCTGTGACTGAATTGCTCCAACAAATCTCACCTGTTTAAAGTCAGAGTTTAATTAACAACAAATATGAAAATTTTTATCAGCACTGGGGAGGTTTCAGGCGATTTGCAAGGAGCTTTGTTAGTCGCTGCATTGAAACGTCATGCTGTCGCCGCTGGTTTGGAGTTAGAAATAACCGCATTGGGTGGCCCTCGCATGGCAGAAGCTGGTGCTACTATTTTAGGCGATACTGTGGGTATTGGTTCTATGGGCATTATCGAATCAGTGCCGTATATTTTGCCCACGATCAAAGTTCAGCAAAAAGCTAAAGAATACTTGAAAAACTTCCGTCCAGATGCTGTTGTATTGATTGATTATTTGACTCCCAATCTCGGTATTGGTAGCTACATTCGCCGCTATTTGCCCGGTTTACCTGTGGTTTGGTACATCGCACCTCAAGAATGGGTTTGCTCGATTTCTCCTCGGAATACTGAGCTAATTGTCAGGATTGCTGATCGCATTTTGGCGATTTTCCCCGAGGAAGCTCGTTATTATGGCGCACAAGGATCTCAAGTGAGCTGGGTTGGTCATCCTTTGGTGGATAGAATGCAATCTGCGCCCAGTCGGTTCGAGGCTCGCAAAACTTTGGGAATTGAGCCGGAACAGGTGTCAATCGCGCTAATTCCCGCCTCTAGAAAGCAAGAACTTAAGTACCTGATGCCGGTGATATTTGAGGCAGCTCGAATTATTCAAGCTAAAATGCCGGAGGTTCATTTCTGGATTCCGCTTTCTCAAGCCGCTTTTCGCAGCAAAATCGCAGCAGCGATCGATAATTACGGTTTGCGGGCTACTTTGTTGGAAAATCAAAATCTGGAAATCTTGGCGGCTGCGGATCTGGCGATCGCCAAATCTGGTACTGTTAATTTGGAATTAGCTTTGCTCGACGTTCCGCAAGTTGTCGCCTACCGCGTCAGTCGGATTACGGCGATGATTGCTCGCCACGTGCTGAAATTGTCGATTCCTTTTATCTCTCCCCCCAATTTGGTGCAAATGAAGCCGATCGTCCCGGAGTTGCTGCAAGATGAGGCTACTGCGGCAAATCTAGTTTTCCACGCCCTAGAATTACTGCAAAATGCCGATCGACGCCAGCAAACCTTAGCGGATTATCGGGAAATGCGCGAAAGTCTCGGAGATGTCGGTGTGTGCGATCGCGCGGCGGCAGAAATAATGAAAAATGTTAAATTAAATACAGCTTCTTAAAGCAATTTTAGTATTAAAATATTATGCCAAGCTATCGGATAAAGCGACCGATCGCTGTTGATTTATTTGCAGGTGCAGGCGGAATGACCCTGGGCTTTGAACAAGCAGGTTTTGATGTACTTGCGTCAGTCGAAATTGACCCAATTCACTGCGCTACCCACGAGTTTAACTTCCCGCTGTGTTCTATATTGTGCAAAGATGTCGCAGAACTCACGGGATCGGAAATTAGGAAAAAATCTGCGATCGGGCGGCGCGAAATCGACGTGGTAATCAGCGGTTCGCCCTGTCAAGGATTCTCGCTGATGGGGAAGCGCGATGTGGACGATCCGCGAAATTCTCTAATTTTTCACTTTCAGCGCTTGGTTTTAGAGTTAAAACCCAAGTTTTTTGTCATGGAAAACGTGCCGGGAATTGTGGCGGGCGAACACAAAGAACTCCTGAATCTTTTAATTAGCTCTTTTCTGGAAGCAGGGTATCAAGTAGAAGAAAACTATCAAGTTCTCAACGCCGCTCATTACGGAGTACCGCAAGCTCGCAAACGATTGTTTCTGATTGGCTCAAAAAAAGGCTACGATCTGCCTAAATACCCTCAGCAAACTACTTTTTTACCTAAAAAGAAACTTCCTAAACGCTATAAAAAAGTTAATTTACCTGCGGTTCCGACAGTATTGGATGCGATCGGAGATTTGCCGGAAGTAGAACAGTATAGCGAGTTGCTGCACCGAGATTGGGTAATGGCAGAGTACGGAAACTGCCACAGCGATTACGCGAGTTTTTTGCGCGGATTCGATGATTTTGAAAATGATTATAGTTACGATCGCCAGTACGATCGACAAATCCTCTCATCTAGCCGGCGCACCAAACATTCTGTAGAATGTATGGAAAGATTTGCAGCAGCAGCCTACGGCGAAAAAGAGCCGATCAGCCGTTTTTACAAGCTGCACCCAGACGGAGTTTGCAACACTCTCAGGGCTGGAACCGACAGGGCGAGAGGCGCTTATACTTCGCCAAGGCCAATTCACCCGATCGCCCCTCGGTGCATTACAGTCAGGGAAGCTGCGCGGCTGCATTCCTATCCTGACTGGTTTAGATTTCACGTCACAAAATGGCACGGTTTTCGCCAAGTCGGAAATTCTGTACCGCCGTTGCTGGCGAAAGCTGTAGCAGCGCAGATTATTAGCGCTTTGGGTGTGAAAGTAACCAAGCCGAGTGTCAAACTTCCAGGTGGAGATGAATCGCTGCTTAAACTAAATTGGTCGGAAGCGGAACAATATTATCTACAAGGTTCGTAGTGAGGACTTTAGTCCGCCAAAAACGCAGGACTAAAGTCCTCACTACAAACCCTTTTCCTGGTTCGTAGTGAGGACTTTAGTCCGCCAAAAACCCAGGACTAAAGTCCTCACTACAAACCCTTTTCCTGGTTCGTAGTGAGGACTTTAGTCCGCCAAAAACCCAGGACTAAAGTCCTCACTACAAACCCTTTTTCTGGTTCGTAGTGAGGACTTTAGTCCGCCAAAAACCCAGGACTAAAGTCCTCACTACAAACCCTTTTTCTGGTTCGTAATGAGGACTTTAGTCCACCAAAAACCCAGGACTAAAGTCCTCACTACAAACCCTTTTTCTGGTTCGTAATGAGGACTTTAGTCCACCAAAAACCCAGGACTAAAGTCCTCACTACAAACCCTTTTCCTGGTTCGTAGTGAGGACTTTAGTCCGCCAAAAACCCAGGACTAAAGTCCTCACTACAAACCCTTTTCCTGGTTCGTAGTGAGGACTTTAGTCCGCCAAAAACCCAGGACTAAAGTCCTCACTACAAACCCTTTTTCTGGTTCGTAGTGAGGACTTTAGTCCGCCAAAAACCCAGGACTTTAGGAATAAAAATTTAATAACTTACACTTTTATTCTTGTGGGATGGGCGTCTCGCCCGTCCCGAAAGGGCGGGCGGGACACCCCACAAACTTGTGTAAATTATTTAATTCGCGATCCTTAGTCCTCACTACAAACCCTTTTCCTGGTTCGTAGTGAGGACTTTAGTCCGCCAAAAACCCAGGACTAAAGTTTTCACTACAAACCCTTTTTCTGGTTCGTAGTGAGGACTTTAGTCCGCCAAAAACCCAGGACTTTAGGAATAAAAATTTAATAACTTACACTTTTATTCTTGTGGGATGGGCGTCTCGCCCGTCCCGAAAGGGCGGGCGGGACACCCCACAAACTTGTGTAAATTATTTAATTCGCGATCCTTAGTCCTCACTACAAACCCTTTTCCTGGTTCCTAGTGAGGACTTTAGTCCGCCAAAAAGCCAGGACTAAAGTTTTCACTACAAACCCTTTTTCTGGTTGGTAATTCACAGGATACGATCTTCCCAATTAAAAATCAACTTCCAATCTTCCTTTCAACAAATAAGCAGCCATTTGGCCCTTACCTTTAACACTAATTAAACCGCGTTTTTCAAAGTCATACTTATTTTCTATGAGCAAGTAAGTTGCTTCCGTAATCTGAATTCCGTCCGGGATACCGTGAGATTCCATCCGAGAAGCGGTATTTACCGTATCGCCCCACAAATCGTAAATAAACTTTTTTGTACCGATGATTCCGGCTACCACTGGCCCGGAATGAATGCCGATGCGGATGCTGAGACTGATGCCGAGCTTTTCTCTGTATGTACTGATAGCTTCTTGCATATCTAGCGCCATTTCGGCGATCGCATCTCCATGATCCTCTCGCGGATTTGGCAGTCCGGCTACTACCATATAAGAGTCACCAATTGTCTTAATTTTTTCTAAACCGTGCTTTTGGGCGAGTTCGTCGAACTTGGAAAATATATCGTTGAGCAAATGTACTAAGTCTTTCGGCGATATTGATGCTGACAACTGAGTGAAGCCCACAATATCGGCAAACATGACGCTGACTGCTGCAAATTCGTCGGCGATTATTCCTTGTTCTTTTTTTAATCTTTCGGCGATCGCCTCTGGCAATATATTTAGCAGCAACTCTTGGGATTTTTTTTGTTCTATCTCTAATTTCTCTAAATAATCCTGCATAGTTTGATATGCCAGATTCCTTTCCAACAGGTGCATATAAGCTTTGGAGTGATAGCGGATTCTAGCTATGAGTTCCACTCGATCGGGCAATTTTACTAAATAATCGTTAGCACCCAAGGAGAAGGCTTGCGCTTTAAGTTCCGCTTCTTCTTTACTGGAGAGGACGATCATCGGAATGTCTCGCGTCAGCGAATTCGCTCGAAAAAATCGCAGCAACTGCAATCCATCTATTTCTGGCATTACTAAATCTTGGAGGATGACTGTTGGCTTCACCTCTAATGCTTTATTAATTGCTTGGGCGGGATCGTTACAGTAATAAAATTTAATATCTTTTTCACTGGCTAGCATTCGGCGCACTGCTTCGCCGATCATTTCCTGATCGTCAACCAGTAAAACTGTGACAGTGGATTGGGTCAAGCTGGATATTTTTTTTGTTTCTGAATTGAAGGGTAAATTTAAGTCAATAGAATGGAGGCTTCTCTCTAAGTTGATGTTACTGACAATGGCGCTATCTCGCGCTGTAACTGCCTTTTTTCCATTGTTTCCCTTATCCTCAAATTTCAACTTTACCACGTTGCCGTTGAATTCAGGGATTTCTCGTTGATTTACTGTATGAATGCGATCGAATTCAATAGCCTGAGAGTGAGTTAAGTTCATAACTAGATCGGGCAACGGCCATTGTCTGGAGAGGATAAAAACTTTTACTTGAAAATTTTGTCAATACCAATAACGACTCCGGTGTTATTTAAGTACGCTTACCAGGTGATAATACTAGGTTTGTAAAATGTTACCGGGTCATTTTTGCAAAATCTTTACACAGCCTAGCACGCTTGAAATTAATTGCAAGGGCTGCGATCGCCAATTTTTGGCTCCCCGGCTGCTGCTGGCTCCCTGGTGGCCGGTACCCGCAGCATTGCCCGTACACCTACGGATTGCTGCAACATACAAACCGCAATCAAATTGCCAAATCATCACCCCGTAGGTAAATTATCTTAAGTGAAAGTGTTGCGTGCCACCGGCCATTATGCTTAAGACCCTAAGCCTTATGGCCCAAACATCTCTAGTATTTTCTAGACTAAATATTTGAGACAGGCTGGAGCGATCGCCTCCACCGACAAAACCTGCACCGCCGCGTTCAATTCGGCCGCCGCTTTCGGCATCCCGTAAACTACTGAGCTAGCGCGGTCTTGAGCGATCGTGTGCCAGCCGGCCGCTCGTAAAACCTTGAGCCCTTTAGCGCCGTCTTTGCCCATGCCGGTTAACAGCACTGCCACCCCTTTACCCGGCCAGTGTTGGGCGACACTTTGAAAAAAAGTGTCTACTGAGGGGCGGTAAGGATAGTCTAAAGGTTCCTTCGTATACTTAAGTGTTAAATTAGATTGTAATACTAAGTGGTCGTTAGTCGCGGCAATTACCACCTTACCGACTTCCAAAGGTCGATCGGCAACTGCGACACCCACCGACAAATTAGTTTTCTGACTCAGCCAATCTGCCAAACCAGGAGCAAACTCAGCATCTACGTGTTGGACGATCGCCACCGCGGCCGATAAATTTGGCGGTAAACCCGATAGCAGAGTTGCCAAAGCTTGCGGCCCGCCAGTCGAAGAGCCGATCGCCAACAGCGGCGGAGTCAAGCATTTTGGAGTAGCGCTCTGAAATATAGAAGTCGAGTTAGTTTTGCCAATCAACCTAGCGACTTTAGAAATAGTTTTTAATAGCTCCGCACCACCGCTTGGGGAATTGCCCATCAACCCCAAAATCGGCGTATTAATAGCATCCAAAGCCCCATATCCCATAGCTTCAAAAACCCTGCCCGCATTACCTGTTACCGAAGATGTCACCAACAGAATCGCACAGGGAGATTGCTTCATAATCAGGCGCGTCGCCTCAACGCCATCCATCACCGGCATGATCAAATCCATCAAAATCAAATCCGGGGTATTGCGGGCGCACTTCGACACAGCATCAGCCCCGTCGCCAGCTATCCAAACAATTTCATACTCGGGTACTGTTACCAAAACTCGGCGCAAGGCTTCAGCAGCAATCAGCGTGTCGTTGACGATCGCTATTTTCATGTTGAAATTTTTCATAGCTGATTAATTTTCGGTTGCGGGTCGTTATCGGAGCCTGCCGAGCCAGTTTTTTTTGCGGAATTTTATTTAAAACAAAACTTGTAGGGTTCGTCAGCAAACAGCTTCTCAATTATCGAGCAAATTACGCAGGCTGACGCACCCTACTACTACTACTTGTAGGGTGCGTCAGCAAACAGCTTCTCAATTATCGAGCAAATTACGCAGGCTGACGCACCCTACTACTACTTGTAGGGTTCGTCAGCAAACAACTTCTCAATTATCGAGCAAATTACGCAGGCTGACGCACCCTACTACTACTTGTAGGGTGCGTCAGCAAACAACTTCTCAATTATCGAGCAAATTACGCAGGCTGACGCACCCTACTACTACTACTTGTAGGGTGCGTCAGCAAACAACTTCTCAATTATCGAGCAAATTACGCAGGCTGACGCACCCTACTACTACTTGTAGGGTGCGTCAGCAAACAGCTTCTCAATTATCGAGCAAATTACGCAGGCTGACGCACCCTACTAATATTCCTACCACATTTTTAGCTCATTTTTATGTGTTCATTAAAAAAGTTAACCCTATATTTCTTTTCAAGCCTCACCGATTAAATCAACTACCGCATTTAACAGTGTATCGTCATGAAAGCTGCTTTTAGTCAAATAATAATCTGCTCCCACTTCCAAACCTCTGATTCTATCTTCTTCGCGGTCTTTGTAAGAAACAATAATCACCGGAATCGACTTTAAACCCGAATGATTTTTAATTTGACTTACCAGTTCAATTCCCGTCATCCGCGGCATATCAACATCGCTGATTACCAAATCAAACTGCCCCGTTCGCAAAGCATTCCAACCGTCCATACCATTAACAGCTATTTCAACTTCATACCCTTGATTTTCTAAAAGTTTTCGCTCTACTTCTCGGACTGTAATCGAATCATCTACGACCAAAACGCGCTTGCGATTTTTTGATTCAGCAGTTTGTGCAGTTTGACTAACTTTTTGCAACCGAGTTTCAGTCAGCAGCTTATCAGTCGATCGCACCAAATCCTCAACATCGATAATCAGCACCGGCGCACCGTCTTCCATAAAAGCAGCGGCGCTGATATCCGCTACCTTACCCAAACGCGGATCTAAAGGCCTGACAACTAAATCGCGTTCCCCTAGAAACTTGTCTACAGCCAAACCGTAACTGCTAGATCGATCGCTAATCACGATCACCGGCAGCAAATCCAACTTGCGATCGGGCGGCGGTAACTGCAACACTTGATAACCCGTCACCAAACCAATGTTTTGGTTGTCAAGAGTAAAATACTGTCGGTTTTCGGCGATCGCAATCTCAGCAGAGTCAACCATCACAATGCGATCGATCCGAGTCAGCGGAAAAGCATAAGGTTCCCCCGAAATTTCCACCAACAGCGTCCGAATTACCGACAGAGTTAGCGGCAACTGCAAATGAAAATTCATACCTTTTCCCGGCAAAGATGTCGCTCGC
This sequence comes from Microcoleus sp. bin38.metabat.b11b12b14.051, assembly GCF_013299165.1. Lineage (NCBI taxonomy): Bacteria > Bacillati > Cyanobacteriota > Cyanophyceae > Oscillatoriales > Microcoleaceae > Microcoleus > Microcoleus sp. bin38.metabat.b11b12b14.051. Next base: position 26,993 of record NZ_JAAFKD010000006.1, on the reverse strand, counting down.
AGAATGCCGCCAACCTCCTGCACCATGCTTTGCACAATATCCAAGCCCACGCCGCGCCCCGAAATTTCCGTAACTTGACTAGCAGTAGAAAATCCCGGCAAAAACAAAAAATCCATCAGTTCCGGTTCAGTCAAATTCGCCGCTATTTCCGCACTCACCATCCCCTTAGTCACAATTTTTTGGCGCAGGTTTTCCGATTCTATTCCCTTACCGTCATCCGAGACGGTAATTGACAGCATCCCGCCGCGGTGTGCTGCTTCCATCCTGATCGTACCTTCGGCAGGTTTTCCCGCAGCTAAACGAGCTTCAGGAGCCTCGATACCGTGATCGAGAGCATTGCGTAAAATGTGCGTCAGCGGTGCTTCTAATTTTTCTAAAATATCTCGATCGACCTGAGTAGATTTGCCCAGCACTTCAAATTTCACTTGTTTGCCCAACTGTCTCGCCAAATCTCTCAGCATTCGCGGAAAAGGTTGCACGCCGTCGGCAAACGGTCTCATATTACTAGCAATCACCTCTCGGTACAAGCGGTCAGACAAATTTGCCGAACGGCGCGCAAACAGTTCTAGTTCGTTGAGGCGATCGGACAAAATATGGCGGCAATCGTTAGCTTTTTTGCGAGCACTCCCCAGATAATCTTCCGAGCGCTGATCCAGGACAGAATCGCTTAAAGATTCCTGCAATTTCTCCAACAAACTATACAATTGCCCTTGATTTGCTCTCAGTTTCAACAATGAATCAGCAAACGGTTGCAACCATTTTGCTTCTACTAAAGATTCGCCCGCCAAACCCATAATCCGATTTAAATTTTCCGCATTTACTCGCACTACGCGGTCTGCCGCTTTCGCCTTTTGAGCGTTTTCTCTAATATCTGAACTTGAAGGTTGTCCGCTAGCAATTTTAGTCTGGCGTCGATCTACATTTATTGCTTGTAAATCGCCATTTGCAGAAGTTTTACCGCTATTTTTCGTAGGTGCCGACGGAGCATTTTTAGATATCGGTGGCGGCGGTACGGGCGTTGTTGGAGAACTCGTTAGCTCTGCCGATTTTTGTGAGGTAACTGCCGAGGTAATTGCTGGGTGCTGAGTTTGAGCTGCTTGGGTAATGAGAGCGATCGCGGCCACAATCTGATCTATTTCTCCGTCTCGTTGGGCAAGCCAATTTTCGATCTCCAGCGCCGGAATTTCCTGCATATTTACCAGGATATTTACTCCGACAAGCAGGCTGTCAATTTGACTTTCATTTAAGCTAGCTTTGTGCTTCTGAAGTCCCAGAAATGTATTTTCTATCGCCTTAGCAAGTTTAACGATTTCATTAAAATGAACTATTCTACCAGCACCCTTAATTAAATGAGCGGATTTGACGAGGGAGTCCAAGTCTAAGTATTCATTGGGGTTATTTTTGAGCGATAGCAAAGTTTGCTTTAACAGAATTGATTGAGTTTCTACTTCTCCTGAAAATAAAGCCAACATCGACAAATCAGTTTTTAGCAGCCGAGTTTCCGGAGTTTCAACAGACGGCAATTCTGGCAATATTTCTTGATGAATATCTGAATTTAGTTGTGCGGAATTTGTTGTTGTTTCGGTAAAAACAAGATAATTTTCCGATGATGACTCTAGCGGATTATCGCTAGCCAAAATCATAGGTATTTCTATTTTTTCTGCTTCATATCCGCTGTTAAAATCTAATTGTTCGTTATTGATAATTGCTAAAATAGCAGTTTCTAAGGTTTCAATTTGCGATAGATTAACCGGAAGCCAATTTTCGATCTCGGTTTCCGGGATCTGGCTGATTTGGGCCAAAAGGTCGATCGCCCGCAGCATCACATCAATCTTATCAGGTGAGTCTAGGGCGATCGATCCAGCCTGCGCCGCCACAAAGCAATCCTCCATCACGTGAGCGATTCGCACAGCAGCATCCAGTCCCACAATCCGCGCCGCGCCTTTAAGCGAGTGAGCAGCACGCATCAAAGATTCCAATTCAGCAGGAGAACTCGGGTTATTTTCCAGTAACAGAATGTTCTCATTTAATATTCCTACTTGGGTGTCCGCCTCCATGCGAAATAAATCCATCATGGAGAAATTGCTCATATCTTGATTGCTCATTTTTTATTAATCCTTAATTTATTTCAACCCTTGGCAATGCGCGTGAGTGTTTGTGTAGACGCGAATTCCATTCGCCCGGTCTTCTTCAATCCTTGGCAATCCGGGTTTCGCCTGTGTAGACGCGAATTCCATTCGCCCGATTCCATTCGCCAGATTTTATGTGTGTAAAAACGAATTCCATTCGCCAGGTTTTGCATCAGATAATCTTTTTAGTTAAGGTATAAAACAGCAAATCATCATCCAGATAACAAACACTTTGCCCCTGCCAACTTATAATCCCTTTAGTATAAGTTTCTGGCACTTTAGAAACAGTAGCCGGGACATTTTTGATTTGCTCCGGCAGAATGCGGTGAATCCCATAAATTTCATCTACCTCAAACACCCAGCGACTACCTTCTCTCTCAACAACTACCATCCGTTGGTAAACAACAGGACTAATATTTTGTCTGCTAGCATCTGCTGCTTCCAATCCCAAAAGTGCTTTTAGCGAAATACACAACTGGATTTCACCCCGAATATTCACCAAACCAATAAATATATTATTGCTGCGGTGCGGCACAGTGTGAATGACAGATATCTGCGTCACTTCTTTAAAAAGTTGGGCGGGTAAAGCCAGCCATTCGCCGTTCAACCTAAAAATACCTACAGACACAGTACCCGCAGCGGTAACGGCGTTAGTTACTCCTTGGCTCGATCGCAATAAATTAGTCCACTCTTCCAGATATCCTGCGGGCAATTCCTGTTCTAGCAAACTGCGGCCCGCGTCGGAATACACAGGACAGTTACGACAGTGAATAAATCTTTTTAATTCGGGACAAGTGCGATCGCCCCCAACTCCGATCCGATTCCAGCAATCATCAGTCATTCGATTTTAGATTTTAGATTTTAGTTTTTAGATTTTAGTTTTTAGCTGCTAGATTTTAGATTTTATTCAGATATGCTCCTATTATAAAAAAGATTCAATTTGAGATTTATCCTGGCTACACCTGTTATTATTTTAACAAATCGAGTTGAGTAGCCCACTCCCTATTTACTTTAAAAACGCTAGCATTTCGTGACGCAAACCAAGTGTAGCATCGTTAACTTGCCCGATCGCCCCATTGATATCCCGCAGTGCCGACGCAGTTTGCGAAGAAGCCTCACTCAACTGCACCATCGCCTCACTAATTTGCTGAGCTCCCTGAGACTGCGCGTCCATCCCCTCATTCACCTCTTCAAAACGCGGAGTTAAAGCTTCCACCCGCTGAATAATCGACTCCAACTGCAAACTAATAGTTTGCACATCTTCCACCCCCCGGCGCACCTCATTAGTAAACTTATCCATTTCCATCACACCAACACCCACAGCAGACTGCATTTCTTTAACCATATTTTCAATATCCAAAGTAGCCACCGCCGTTTGATCTGCCAGCCGCCGAATTTCCCTCGCAACAACTGCAAAACCCAACCCATACTCACCCGCTTTTTCCGCTTCAATAGCCGCGTTGAGCGAAAGCAAATTAGTTTGATCCGCCACCTTCGTAATCGTCGTGATAATACTGTTAATATTATTAGCTTTTTCGCTAATAACTCCCAATTTACCAGAAATAGCACTGGTAGAATCTGCTAATTTATTCATCGTGGACTCCATGCGACCAATTTCTTGTTTACCACCACCAGCCGATTGAGCAGCTTGGTGGGACATCTGGGAAACTTCATCCATTGTCCTCGCCAGTTGCATAGCAGTAGCAGCAATTTCTCTAGCGGTAGCTACCACTTCGTTAGTCGAGGCGACTTGTTGGTTCATCGTCGCTTCCAATTCCTTACCAGAAGCAGCAATTTGATTAGTAGAACCGCTAATTTTGATACCGGACATATCTATTTGATTTTCCAGAGTTTGGGATACCGCACCCGTGAGGAACAGTCCAAACAGTCCCGCTGTTAGCGGCCCGAGGATCGTGCCAACAATTACCCAAAAAGTGGTTTGACTAATATCGTTTTTTGACTCCTGTTTAGCTAGTTGTGCGGTAGCTTCATTAATTTTGAGGTCTTCCAAAATTAAGTTAGTAGCTGCTTCAAAGGAGGGGCGATTCCCTTTTGCGCGATCGCTCAATTGATTGTAAAACGCGCCAGCCCTTCTAGCAGCATCAAGCTCGGGCGATTTGGTATTACCTTGGCTTATCAGCTCAATCTGCCTTTTAAATGGGTTGGCAATTCCCAAACTATCAAATTTTTTATTATAATCTAAAAAAGCTTGATGATTTTTCTTCCAAATATCCCATTTTTCCTGCAATTGTTTGTACAATTTATCTTCATCCGTACTCCGGGGCGTGTTTTCGTACTCTTTAAAACCATCATTAATCTGCTCCCAAGCTTTCTGGATTCTCGTCAACTCAGTTTTTCTTTCGTCTGGGGAGAGTTCCAGATCCAGCAAAGCCCGTTCCGAGGACTCAATTTGTGTTTGTCCTTCATTAACTTTCCACAAGCCACTAATACTCGGCAGGGAATTATTAGCTAGCGTATCAATATGTCCGCCGAGCTGATAATTCCCCATCCAACCGATAGAGGACACTGCTAAAACAATCACTGCTAGAAAGATAAATGCAGCATTTATCCGCTGTTTGAAACTGATATTTTTAAACATTTTACGATTCCTTACTGCTTACTTTAAACCGAGATATTTCTTGATGCAGACCTTGAGATGCGTCATTTAATTGAGAGATAGCCCCGTTAATTTCGCGCAATGCGTCCGCCGTTTGCGACGATGATTCACTCAGATACACCATCACCTCGCTAATTTGCTGAGCTCCTGCTGACTGAGCCTCCATACCCTGATTTACAACTTCAAAACGCGGAGTGATAGCTTGCACCTGCTCGATAATTTCAGTCAGTTGCCAGCTCACACTTGCGACATCCTCAACGCTATCATTTACTTCTTCAGTAAAACTATTCATTTCCGTCACCCCACTCGAAACTGCTGCCTGCATTTCTTTAACCATTTTTTCTATATCCAAAGTAGCAACAGCAGTTTGATCGGCGAGGCGCCTAATTTCTAGGGCAACTACGGCAAAACCGCTACCATATTTTCCCGCTTTTTCGGCTTCGATTGCAGCATTCAAAGACAGTAAATTAGTTTGGTCAGCAACTTTAGTTATCGTCAGAATAATTCTGCTAATATTGTTAGCTTTTTCACTGATGTTAGTTAGTTGGCTAGAAATAGAACTCGTAGCAGTTGCTAAATCCCGCATGGTATTTTCCATCTGGCTTAAATTACGCCGCCCGCCCTCAGCAGCTATGGTTGTAGTTTGGAATGTAAAAGTAATTTCCTCAATTGTCTGCTTCAGTTCCCGAGAAGTATAAGCAATATTTTTGGTAGTATTTTTTACATCTATAATCGAAGCTGCTTGTTCTGTCACAGTCGCTTCTAATTGTTTTCCAGATGCGGAAATTTCCTGAGACGAAGCTGTTACTTGAATTGCCGAATTCTGCACTTGCCCTATCAAAGAATTTAGGTTGTGACTCATGCTTTGAAATCCGGCGAGCAATTTGCCAATTTCTCCCTGATAACTTGCGGAAATCTTGGTAGTTAAATTTCCCGCCGATACCTCTTCTGCAACTTTTACTGCTATTCCCAAAGATTGGGCAATGTTCCGGATAATTATCCAAGAAATTAACGCACCAACTCCCACAATCATCACAGTGCTGGCCCCAGCAAAGTAAGTTGAAAAAATCTCAGATTCCCGACCTAATTTCTTCCTGTTATCCAATAATTGATTTTCTGCTTCCTTAATTTCTGTAATTTTTCCCCTCAGCTTTGCCATAATCTTCAGTCCCGTTCCAGCGCTTACTATTTTTTTTACCTCCTGTTCTCGACCTGATTTGCGGAGTTGAATAGTTTTTTCTAAATAATCTATTCTTTCTCTAATCAGGGTTTGGAGTTCACCGAGTTTTTGTTGCTGTTTTGGGTTTCTAATCTTCTCTTTCAACTTTGCTACTTGCACGTTGATGCTGGCATTTGCTTTATTATAGGGGTCTAAAAAATTCTCTTTTCCCGTGTACAGATAACCGCGCTGCCCGGTTTCAGCCTCCAGGAGGAGCATATCTAACTCTGCCAATTCTTGCAAAATTTTATAGCTCAAAGTAACGTTGTCTAAAGACTTAACTAAAGTATTTTGAGTTTGCTGTGCGACAATGTTAGCTATAAATATTAACATAAAAATTGTGCCGATTCCCCTCCACAAAATTTGTTTAATAGTTAATTTTTTCTGCACTTAAATTACATCTCCTTTTGGCGCTAGCAAGAGCCGATATTATGTGCATAAAATAACCCACATCAAATTATTTGTAGTGAGGGTTTCACTCTGCCGATCCTGAGGAATGAAGTCCTGACTACCAACAGTTTTTACTAGGGTTAATTTATTGAATATCATATGATAACATTAGAGGTTTAAAATTTGTGATTTGAGATTGTTCGATCCTGACGAATCTTGGGTTACGAGTAACGCTCAACTGACTTTGAATCGAGAAATTTCGTGACGCATCCCTTGGGCTGCTTCGTTCAAAAGCGCGATCGCACTATTAATTTCCCGCAAAGCATCAGCAGTTTGCAGGGAAGTTTCAGCCAACTGGGCCATCGTTTCGCTAATTTGCTGAGCTCCTTCTGATTGAGCTTCCATACCTCGATTTACCGAATCGAAGCGGGGAGTGAGAGATTGTACTTGCTGAATAATTTCGGCTAATTGCACGCCGATGTTGCGAATATCTTCCATCCCCCGGCTGACTTCATGGGAGAATTTATCCATTTCCATCACCCCAGTAGAAACGGCTGACTGCATTTCTTTTACCATGTTTTCAATATCTAAAGTTGCCACGGCTGTTTGGTCGGCGAGGCGGCGAATTTCGCGGGCGACGACGGCAAAACCCATGCCGTATTCTCCGGCTTTTTCAGCTTCTATGGCTGCGTTTAAAGAAAGTAAATTAGTTTGATCTGCTACTTTAGTAATTGTGGTAACTATGCTGTTGATATTGTTAGCTTTTTCGCTAATTATTCCAAGTTTGTTAGAGATAGAGTTGGTGGAATTTCCCAATAGTTTCATAGTATTTTCCATGCGACCTAACTCTTTTTGACCGGAGCCAGCTTCGCGGGCAGTTGACTCTGCCATGTGCGAAACTTCATCCATTGTTTTTACGAGTTTACCGCTGGTGGAGGCGATTTCTTTGGCAGTAGCTACAACTTCGTTTGTGGATGCTGCTTGTTGGTTGACTGTGGCTTCTAATTGTTTGCCAGAAGCTGCTATTTGGGTGGCTGATGAAGTGATTTGAATTCCCGATGTTTGCACTTGCTTGATTAATGCGGCTAAACCCCGATTCATGCTGCGGAATGAGTTCTGCAATTTGCTGATTTCGTCTTTGGTTTCGCTGACATGAACTTCAGAAGTCAAATCGCCGATCGACATTTTCTCGGCTACATCCACAACTCCAGCAATTTTAGCGCCTAACGGTTTGGCGATCGTATTGCTAAAGTACAGTCCAAACACTACAGCCGTCAAAGGGCCCAGCAGCGTGCCTAAAAGCACCCAGAACCGAGTTTGAGTGATATCCTCTGCGGCTAATTTTGCCGAATCTGCTGCTAATTTGCGATTGTAGTTGAGGAGTTCTACCATTCCCTCTGTCGCAGCTTGAAATGTAGTTATTTTCTCATTAAACGCTTTTTCGTTCATTCTGTTAAGCACCTCGACTGCTGCTCTAGCAGTTGCTAATTCTGGTGACTTATTTTGACCTTTTTCTAGCAAATCAATTTGGATTTGTCTGGGGTTAATAATTCCTACTTTTTCATATTCTATATTTAGTTGTTGGAATTGTTTGTGAGCATCAGCCCACCTTTGCCACAGCGGTTTAAATTCTTGATAAATTTTTTCTTCATCTTCATCGCGCGGCAGTTTTTCGTACTCTTTAAAACCTTGATTTATCTGCTGCCAAGCCTTATTTATTCTGGCGATTTCTCGGCGTCTTTGGTCAGCATTGATTGCTTCGTTGAGCAGCATTCTATCGGAAGACTGCACCTGTGTTTGTCCTTCGTTGATTTTCCACAAAGCTACGGTGCTCGGATAAGCGTTGTTGGCGAGCGACTCTAGGTGTGCAGATAGCCGAAAATTACCGCTGGCGCCGACTAAAGCCACTACCAGCACGATCGCCCCCATGAACACAAACGCAGCGATCATGCGTCTTTGCAAAGTCATATGCTTAAAAATGTTGTCCATGCTTCGGTTCTCAGTTATTACTTATCGGGCTATTTTTCGATTCGCTGAATGCGCTGGCGGACGATCGCAGCACCGGCAATATCTCCTCGCTCTTCTCTGAGCAAAGCCAGGTGAATTAGCCCTTGATAGTGATCCGGTTTGAGGTAAGTTGCTTTTTGGAAATATTGCTCAGCTTGTTGGCGATCGCCCGTTGCTTGGTAAACTTGCCCCAATAAGACGTAAGCATCAGCATTCGTGGGATTTTGACTGAGGTAAGTTTCGCACAGTTTGGCGGCTTCCTGCAATTGTCCGCGATCGGCTGCGCGGCGTGCTGCGTCTAAATCGGCACTAGCAGGCTTAGCAGGAGCTGGTGTCGGGGCGATCGTCCGAATTGGCAAAACCTGCGAATTATCGCCCTCTCTCGGATATTTTTCCTGGGAAGCAGAGGATTTACCGCTCACACTTGGCCACTGCCAAATCGGGGCTTTATCCCTATTTTCTGTGCGTTTCAACTCCCGAATTAGCCGTGAATGATTGATGTTAGTCGCCTGTTGTTTTACCTCGCCTTGATTCTGGGGAATTTCGGTTTTGCGGTAAGCAAATGCTAGGGAGTGACGCACCGAAACAAATTGAGGAGGCAGTTTTTGCCCGCTTTCCGAGTGACCTAAAAACAAGATTCCTGCTGGTTTCAACAACCGATTTAAAAGTTGCACAGTCTGACTTCTGCCTGCACTATCAAAGTAAATTAACACGTTGCGGCAAAAAATTGCATCGTAAGGAATTTGACCAACTAAAAAATAGCTGTCTAGAATGTTTCCCTGAATAAAATTAACTTTCCGTCTCACTGAGTCATTCAACTGATAAAGGTCTCCCGCCAGCGGAGTAAAATAGCGATCGCGAAAATCCAAGTTTTTGTCGCGGAAAGAGTTTTTGCCATAAACTCCGCGAGCCGCTTTTTTGAGAGCAACTTTGCTGATATCTGCCGCATCGATGCTGAAGTCGCTCGGATTTAAACCAGCTTCGAGTAGGGCGATCGCGATCGAGTAAGGTTCCTCCCCCGTCGAGCAAGGAAGGCTCAACACGCGCAGGGTTTTGCCGGGATTTTTGGGCAACCATTCTGAAAGCACGTGGCGGCTCAAAAAAACAAAAGGTTCGCGATCGCGAAAAAACCAAGTTTCCGGTATCACGACACTTTCGATTAATTCTTCCAATTCTGGAGGGGATGTTTGCAGTTTTGCCAAGTAAATATTTATATCAGTCAAACCGCAATCTGCCATCCGACGGTTCACGGCTCTAGTAATTGTATTAGAACCAATAGTCAGGGCATCCAAACCAATTTTTTGTCTGAGTAGAGCTTCAATTGCTGCTTGTATCATTGATTTTAGCTCGTAGATTTGCGTTCATTCTGTTGACTGTTGACTGTTGACTGTTGACTGTTGACTGTTGACTGTTGACTGTTGACTGTTGACTGTTGACAGCTACCTTTAGCTAATGCGTTAATATCGCAATACGGTTTACTTGTATTGGGCGGGTTTTGCCTTAATACAGTCAATTATTTCATAGATTGTTAGCTAAACCCACCCCTACCATAATATGGTTGACTTAAGAAATTCCTCAAAAAGCCTTAAGTAAACCGTATTGGTTAATATCGTAGTTATCAACTTTCGGACCTGCCCACAATTACCAATTACCAATTGCCAACTACCAACTACCAACTACCAATTATCAATTACCCATTACCCATGACTACTGTCAACTGTCAACTGTCTACTGTCAACTGTCAACTGTCAACCTTCCTGTTGGGGAAGCAAATAAGTTTTTTGGGATTCCGGCAGCAGATGTTCTACCCTGACAAATTGAATCATACCGCGATCGTCTGCAATCATTTCTCCCAAATAAGGAGTGCTGTCAATCTTAATGCCGGGACTAACAAATTCGGTTTCTGGTTTGTCGAGAGTTTCTGTCACCCTTTCCGCCATCAGCCCTAAAATTAGGGGGCCGCGCAAACTGCCACCGTTCCCCTCAGAAGTATCGGGAAACTGGCAATTGACTAAGACGATGCGCGTGCTCAAGTAAGCGCGGGCCGCCGTCCCCTGTAGCATTTGGCACAAGTCGATCACCGGGACGAGATGTCCCCGGTAGTTAAACAAGCCGGAAATGTATTCCGGTGCGTTGTGCAGTTTTTTCAAGGTGACAGTGGGCACTACTTCGACTACTCGCCTGCTATCCAAGGCATAGCGATCGTCCCCTACATAAAAGAGCAACATTAACATCGGGATACCAGTAGAGATTTTATATTTTGCAAGTCTAGCGGAAAAAAATTTTGAGAACTTTCGCTTAGTTTTGCAACAATTAGGAGTCTTTTGGCATTCTAGAGCTATCTTGGGAAAAGTGTATTTTCTGGAGACTCAACTACTATGGGTTGGTTTAAAAGACTATTCGGAATGGAAAAGCCTGAAGAGCAGGCTCAACCGATGGCAGAAGTAGTACAGCAAGCTGCTGAAGCACAATCCATTGCTCCTGCTAAAGTCGGCCCAGACGGAAATTTTGACGAAAGTGGCCTGGCGAAGCGGGTTGCTTTGGCTTTTGACGGCGATTCAGAAGTTGCTGATATTGAGACTGTTTGGGTTGCTCAACTCAGTGGCACGGTTGTTCTCAAAGGTCAAGTTCCCAGCCAGGAAGTTCTGGATAAGTTGGTGGCGATCGCCTCTGCTGAAGAGGGCGCCACAGGCGTGCAAACCGATCAAGTGACAGTCGGGTAATTCCTCGGATCTCAATCTGTTTGGCTCTGAGTACGATCGAATTAGTCAAAGCTCGATTAAACCCGCTGCGGCGGGTTTTTTCCTGCCTTCTCACCCTCAAAATATTAATTTTTGTAAACAAACACATTTTACTTAAAAAACCGTATAATTGAATACAGAAACTTAAATAGTTTTAGCTACAAAAAGCAAGCTTAGCGTAACCCGCCCAAAAACGGGTACAAGCTGGGACACCAGTGTCGATCGCCAAATTTTAGACCCAACGACTGCGCTCAGGGCAACGCCAAAGTCCCAACTACCAGATTCATCTGTGAAGTAAATCTAAAATCTAAAATCCAAAATCCAAAATCGACTGACCGTTTTTATCTCAATATTAAGGCTCGAAAAATATGAAACTCACTTATCGCGGTGCAAACTACGAGTGCGACATTCCGACAGTCGATATGATCGAAGGCGAAGTCGCAGGCAAATATCGGGGTCAAGACTGGAACTATCGGTATCCGAGACACCTGGCTGTCCCCAAAAAATACGGCGGTATCAACTTTACCACAAAGCGAGATTTTCAAGCCCAGCACAATGTCACAGCAGTTGACGCCCTTGATGCGGCGGTTAAATCTGCGCCAACTGCTACGGATTTGGCGCAAGTTCACCGGGCGCATATTTGCAGTATTCTCGATCGACGGAAACAAGTAGCCGCAGCCAAGGGCGATGAAAAGCTGCTGCGTTTGCTAGAAAGAGAGTGGCAGCAGATGGCTTGTTAGGAAATAAGTTCAGAAAATACGACGTTTGTCAAGATGGGGAAGTTGAGTTAAATTCAATTTCCCCTTTTTGCTGTGGTTTTGAAATTCTCTAAGACTACATCAACAATTGTGCGATCTGATTAAAGTTTGTTTTAGTTTCTCGCCTAGTCGCAGCAGTATCTCAACGAAAATGTGCAGCTTTGCATTTATACAAAAATTATGTTATAAATTTACAAACCATGAAAACTCCTACTCATAATTTATGGAACCTTTGGCGCTGACGGCTGCTGGAACTGCGATGGCAACCGTATTAGGAACAAAAGCTTTGGAAAAAATTGGAGAAAACCTTGGAGATGCGTTGACTCAATCGGTTCAAAAATTCCGGTCAGTGCTCAAACACGAGTCTCCAGATACGGCGAGTGCGATCGAACTTGTGCCTGAGCAACCTTTAGATTACGGTCAAGCAATCCTGGAAGTGCAATCAGTAGCCGATCGAAATGACGAATTCAAACAAATATTAATCCAATTGCTAGCAGCAGCACAGGCAGATCCAAATCCCAGACTTGCCGAATATATCCAATTGGAAATGAAAAAGCTCCAGTCCCAACAACCATCCATCCAAAACCTGAACTGGTCGAAGTTGCAAGAAAAGGGAGTTATCAATCAAGGTAATATCCAGAACCAGACTAACAACTTCTGACTGCCTCCGTCCTTTGAGAACGGGGAAAAATCGAATCTCACCGAGACTATCGAAGTTAACTGGCGCGATATCTGCAACAAAGTTATAGAAACTCAACAACTCCGCCGCCAAGCAACAGCACAACAATATGAATTAAATATTTACGTTCCCTTGGGATTAATGGAACGTCCCAAAACACCAAACCCCATACCAAACCCCACAGGCGAAGAGTCGCGCCAGAAAGAACCAGAACTGCAAATCGTCCAAACTTATAAAGATGATGCTTTTTTCCAGAAAGTGATTGCCGAAAATCGCACCGAAAAAGGCAAGCATATCGCGATTATTGGCGAACCGGGTGCGGGAAAAACAACGCTATTAGGAGAATTGGCGGAACGGTTGCCGAAAAATTCCCCAGATTTTCCGATTTGTATTCGACTGGCAGATTTACGAGAAAGCACCATTGAAGATTATTTACTCAATAATTGGCTGAAAAAAGCGCTGCAATTTATCGATGCTGATGCGGAAAATGTAACACCAGAGATCGGGAAAGCACTCAAACAACTGTTCAGTCAAGGTAAAGTGTGGTTGCTGCTTGATGGCGTGGATGAAATGGCCGCCGAATCCCCCGTGCAGGCGTTGGCGAAAATTCGAGATCAACTAACAGACTGGGTGGGTAAAGCGCGGGTGGTGCTAACTTGCCGTTTGAATGTTTGGGATGCGGCGATTAGCAATACGCTGACGAATTTTGAGACTTATAAAACATTGGAATTTGAACCCGATGATGTCGATGAGTTTATTCACCAGTGGTTTGAGCAAGCGAGTCAGGATGAGAAACGGCGCAATTCTGACAATGAAACTTCTTGGCATTCCCAGGGAAAACGGTTACAGCAACAGTTAAAAGCACCGGGAAAAGAGCGAATTCGGGAACTGGTACGCAATCCCCTGCGGTTGTCGATGTTGTGTCAGTCTTGGTGCGTAGCTGAACGGGATTTGCCGTCAACGAAGGCGGCACTTTACGAGCAGTTTACTACTTATTTTTTTGACTGGAAAAAAGAGGAATTTCAGCAGAAACAGCGAGTATTGAAGGAAACGGATAAAAAACAGATTCAACAAGCTTTGGCAAAGTTGGCTTTAGCGGCGATGGAAAGTGCTAATCGGTTTCGGATCGAGCAAGAATTTGCGATCGGGCAGATGGAGGAACAGTGGTTTGATTTAGCAGATGAATTGGGATGGTTGGTTTTGGTTGACAGGGATACTCGCACGAAAAAGCCAGTTTATGCTTTCTACCATCCCACGTTTCAGGAATATTTCGCTGCTTGTGCCATTACAGATTGGCACTATTTCTTAGATCACCAAATCCCCCCAGTTTCTGACCGTTACCGTATTTTTGAGCGGCAGTGGAGAGAGGTAATTTTGCTGTGGTTGGGACGAGGGGAGATAGAAGCAAAGCAGAAACAGGAATTTATTGATGCTTTGGTTAATTTTGAGGATGGATGTGGAAAATGGAATTCTCAAGACGATGTAGACAAAGGCTTCTATGAATATCGAGCGTATTTTTTAGCAGCAGCCGCAATTGCGGAGTTTCAGGATTATTCCCAAATAGATGAAGTAATAGGACAGATTGTTAGGTGGGGCTTTTATAATGGCGATAGAGTAATCAGCAATGCAGCTAGGGAAGCATTAGAACAGACGCAACTCCCAAAAGCGATCGATGCTTTGGTGCAACTGCTCAATTCTCCCAATCTTGATGATGACACCGGTAGGGAAGTGGCAGAAAGCTTAGGGAGAATTGACCCAGGCAATCAGAAAGCGATCGATGCTTTAGTCCAACTGCTCATTTCTCCTGATCACACTCATTACAGTCATTCAATAGTGAGAGCAAGCTTAAAGAAAATTGGTCAAGGAAATCAAAAAGCCATCGATACTCTGATTCAATTGCTCTATTCTATCGATCTTTCTAATAACACTCGTAGCCTACTGGCAGTAAGCTTAGGGATGATTGGTCAAGGCAATCAAAAAGCGATCGATGCTTTGCTTCAACTGCTCAACTCTGCTAATCTTGATGATTATATCCGTAGGGATGTGGCAGAAAGTTTAGGAAAAATTGATCCAGGTAATCAAAAAGCGATTAATGCTTTAGTGCAATTGCTCAATTCACCGGATATCTATAATTACGACCGTTTAAGAGTGGCAGAAAGCTTAGGGAAAATTGACCCAAACAATCAAAAAACGATCGATACTTTGGTGCAACTGCTCAACTCTCCCAATCTTAATGCTGACACCCGTATACGAGCGCCAAGAATTTTACAGATAATTGGTCAAGCCAATAAAACCGTGAGCGATGATTTGGCACAATTGCTCAATTCATCCCATCTTGATGATGATATCCGTAGCAACGTAGCAGAAAGCTTAGGAAAAATTGACCCAGGCAATCAAAAAGCCATCAATACCTTAGTGCAACTGCTCAATTCACCCCATCTTGATAATGATATCCGTCGCTACGTAACAGAAAGCTTAGGGAAAATTGGCCAAGGTAATCAAAATGCTATCGATACTTTAGTGCAACTGCTCAATTATCCCAATATTAATTATATCTCTATAATAGAGGTGATACGAAGCTTAGGGAAAATTGGCCAAGGTAATCAAAATGCTATCGATACTTTAGTGCAACTGCTCAATTATCCCAATCTTCGTATTTTTACCCGTAGCAACGTAGCAGAAAGCTTAGGGAAAATTGACCCAGGCAATCAAAAAGCCATCAATACCTTCGTGCAACTGCTCAACTCACCCAATCGTTGTGACACCTACATTTACATATGGACAGAAAGCTTGAAGAACATCCAAATAGACAAGCCATTGACCATAATTAAAGCCTTAATAGCTAAGTTAAACAACTTTCAGGAAATTAATTATGACTGCTACAATTTAATCTGGCACTACGCCCAAAATCTACCCTACCCCGACTTCTATCAAGCTTGGCACCAAGACACCCTTCCCAACTCCCCAACAGCAAGCCTCAACTTAGCAAACTTACCCCAAATCCTTGCCGAAGCCATTAACGATCGACCCGATTTATGCAGCAAAGTAAAACTAATTTGCATCGACACTCACCAATTCATAGAACCCGAAAACTCCGCCCTTGAAATTTACGATATGATGCTAAATCAAAATTGTCCAGAGTCGCAAAATGGCTATCCAGATACCATGCAAAAACTCAAACTGTATTGGAATTCCCTACGCCGCCAAAGCGAAATCCCCCTGTTTTTCATCTGCTACGATTCCACAGCACTCTCACCCACACCCACAGGATTTAGCGCTCCATTTCTCAAAGCTTTAAGCAAATTCGATCGCGCGATTTGTGTCGTCTGCGAAAAAGCAGATATTTCCTTGCCAACTTTTTCACCCAGTCAACCGAACTTAATTGCCAAGATTGTGGCGTGGATTAGCGAGATGATGGCATAATAGAGAGTATCTTACGATTAAACTCAACTCCCAATCTGGAGGCTTTATGTCTGAAATTACCATAGACGAGATCGAGCTGAAACAACTGATAAAAAGTGCCATTGTTGAACTGCTTCAAGAAAGAAAGGAAATAGTTTATGATTTATTAGCAGAAATCATTGAAGATATTGCATTAGAAAAAGCAATCCAAGAAGGCGAAAATACCGAGCCAGTCAGCCGTGAAACAATTTTCAATATTCTAGGACGAAAACAATGAATGTTGAATTTAGAAAGAGTTTTGAGAAAGATTTAAACAATCTGCGCGATGAATCCCTACTGCAACGAATTCAGGCGGTTATTGAAGAAGTAGAGGCGGCTGAAAATTTCGGAGATGTAAGCAACTTGAAAAAGCTTAAAGCTGACGGTAACTACTATCGAATTAGAATCGGAGACTACAGAATTGGTATAGCATTCGATGAAAATATCGTCATTTTTGTGAGGGTGTTGCACCGCAAAGAAGTTTACAGATATTTTCCTTAACTTAGATGAATTAATAGAGGTGACTGGCACGATATATAGCTCCTATATTCTATCATTCTCATATTTCAGTATTTAGGACTTACGGACGAGTGGTGAGAAACCGGGTTTTTTACGAAAATCCTTCGTTGTTACCCGCAGATTCGATAAAAACCCGGTTTCTTGGGTCTTCATGCGTAATTCCTGTTCTCCACCTCTCCCCATCACCCCTTAACGCAAACCACCTGCTTCAAAGTCGCCACCACTTCCACCAAATCCGACTGCTGCTGCATCACCTCCTCGATCGGCTTATAAGCCCCCGGAATTTCATCTAAAAACTCCGCATCTTTCCGACATTCCACCCCCTCAGTTTGCCGCACAAAATCATCGAGAGTGAATACATTCTTCGCCTTGCTGCGAGACATCAACCGCCCCGCGCCGTGACTGCAACTACAGTAACTTTCAAGATTTCCCTTCCCTTTAACAATAAAAGATTTCGCCCCCATCGAACCCGGAATAATCCCCAAATCCTCAACTTGCGCGCGCACAGCACCCTTGCGAGTCACATACACATCCTCACCAAAATGCACCTCTTTTTCCGCGTAATTGTGGTGGCAATTCACTTGTAATAGCGGCTTAGTAACTTTGCCTCCGGCGAGATGCTTTTCGACAATTTTCTTAAACCTAGCCATCATGATATCGCGGTTAAAACTGGCATAATCCTGCGCCCACTGCAAATCGTGCCAATAAGCGGCAAACTCCGGCGTACCGGCTACAAAATAAGCTAAATCTTTGTCAGCTAAACTAATTTCTGCCAGTTTAGCTAAGTCTTTAGCAGTCTCGATGTGCTGTTGTGCGAGTAAATTACCGATACCGCGCGAACCCGAATGCAGCATTAGCCAAACAGAGTTTTCGGTGTCAACGCAAACCTCAATAAAATGATTCCCACCGCCGAGGGAACCTAACTGTTTTAAAGCTTTATTGTCTTGATGCTGCACTCCTTGATGCAGTTCCTTGAAATCGCCCCATCTTTGCCAGTTGGTGACACTTTTTTCGACTTCTTTGTTTTCGGCAAATCCTACGGGAATTGCTGCTTCGATTTCGAGGCGAATTTGTTTGAGTTTTCCTTCTAATTTATTGGCGTTAAATGGCATTTTTACAGCCATCATCCCGCAACCAATATCCACGCCCACAGCAGCCGGAATAATTGCTTCTTTTGTGGCAATTACTGAACCTACTAAAGCACCTTTTCCTAGGTGTACGTCGGGCATGAGGGCGACGTGCTTGAATACAAAGGGCAAAGATGCTACGTTGGCGGCCATCTTGGTTTCTTTTTCGCCTAGGGCGTGGTTCGCCCAGGATAATACTGGTTTTGGGGTAGATATTTCTAACTTTTCGTAGGGCATTTTGGTTGAATTTATTTTGACTATCGAGTTTATGTATTACACCTGTAACATAAATTTATCCTAATGTCAATACGACTCAAGATAAGAGTCGGCGGTTGAAACCGCTACTACAGAAACAAAGTCCGCCTTCGCGGACTGAAGAGTAAAGGGGATATTTATCGTAAGGTGCGCATTGCGCACGCTACATTTTATAAGTTTGTAGTCTTTCCCGCCGTTTTCTGCACGGGAATAGCAACTGTCTGCAATAAGAGCGGACTAAAGTCCACACTACGAACCTTCGCACGCTACATTTTATAAGTTTGTAGTCTTTCCCGCCGTTTTCTGCACGGGAATAGCAACTGTCTGCAATAAGAGCGGACTAAAGTCCACACTACGAACCTTCGCACGCTACATTTTATAAGTTTGTAGTCTTTCCCGCCGTTTTCTGCACGGGAATAGCAACTGTCTGCAATAAGAGCGGACTAAAGTCCACACTACGAACCTTCGCACGCTACATTTTATAAGTTTGTGGTCTTTCCCGCCGTTTTCTGCGCGGGAATCGCCACAGCCTGCGGCTTCTTAGATCCAAACATACCAAAGAAATCGTGCAGCAAAACGTAAAAACACGGAATGATAAACAGCGTTAGCAAAGTTGCCAACGACAAACCGGAAAACACCACAACCCCCAAAGGTTGCAAGAATTCCGAACCCTCTCCAATCCCCAAAGCTAGCGGGAATAAACCTAAAACTGTCGTGATAGTTGTCATCAAAATCGGTCGCAAACGTTGAGGTGCGGCTCTGAGAATTGCTGTCGTGCGATCGACCTTTTCCTCATCCCGAATTTGGTTGGCCAATTCTACCATAATAATCCCGTTATTTACCACAATTCCCACCAGCAAAATCGCGCCCACAATCACCGTTGCACCGATCGCAGTTTTGCTCGCATACAGCCCAAAAATCCCCCCAGCCAAAGCTAGCGGCACTGTCAACATAATCACCAACGGGTCAACTAATGAGTTGTACTGTACAGCCATTACCACAAATACTAAAAAAGTGGCCATCGCGCCCAAAAGTTTTAGGGAATTTTGCAATTGCTGATTGGTTTCGGCCGCAGCACTGGGGACAATTCGCACTCCGTCGGGCAATTTTATCTCAGATAAAGCTGCATTGACTTGATTTACGGCGTCGCCCAAACTAACTTGTTTATTCAAATTGCCGACTATCAAGAAAACCGGGCGTTGGTTGAGCCGCTGAATTTCGCCCGGGGCTTTTCCTAAGGTAATTGCTGTTACGTCGCTCAATCGCACCAGAGTATTATTTCTCCCTAGCAGCGGAATGTACCGCAATTGATCTACTGTTTGTACAGAATTGCGATCGAATTGCACTCGCACATCTACTAAGCGGTTTCCCCGCTGCAATTGAGTGGGAATTGCGCCTTGAATTGCTGTCTGAATTGTCTCGCCAATTGCTTTAGCTGTCAGCCCGTATAGTGAGGCGCGTTCCCAGTCGGGGCGAATTTGTACTTCCGGCTGTTGGGGGTCGCCATCGGGTCGAAATCTCGCTAATTTAACTTTCTCATCTAGAGTTTTCAATACTTGACGGCCTGCTGTCTGCAATGTTTGAGGGTTGTCGCCTTGGAGTATGATATCAATTTCGCCGCCTCGTACTGGCGAGTTGTTTAAAACTAAACCGCGAATTGATTCGGGAACTAGGCGCAGGCGAGTATTTTTGGGTAGGTCGATTTTATTGATTTCTGCTGTGAGGCGATCGGCAAATGCTGCTACATTAGTACCCGATTTGACAGTAATAGTGCTGCTACCTCTGAGCAAGTTTTCTATTGTATTGTTGCCAAAAAGTAGTCCTCCGGCTGTGGTTAAAGTGTACTGAGTTTCTGGTTGCTTGAGAAAAATTTCATCCGCTGCTTCCATGACTTTTTGATTGGTTTCTAGGTTAGTACCGGGTGGAAATAAAGCAAATAATCTCGCTTGACTGGTGTTAACTCGCGGTAAAATTTCTTGGGGAAGTTGACCGGCCATCCACAAACTGCTGCTACCTAACACCGCAAAGGCGATCGCCACTACCCACACCCTCGATCGCACAACTTTTGTCAAAAACCACCCGTAGCCGCCCGTAGCGTCTGCAAACTTGCGGTTAAATATGGCGATCGGCGCAAAGTTGCTGATGCCGCTCGATCGCTCAATTGCCATCAATTGAGAAGTGAGCATCGGCACAATAGTTAAAGCTACTAACAGAGAGGCTGCTACCGCAAAGCTAATAGTTAAAATCAACTCATTAAATAATAGCGAAATCAAACCGCCGATTAACAAAAATGGTAATACTGAGATTAAGTTGGCTGCTGTAGAAGCAATCATCGATGATTCTACTTCCTCACTGCGCGCCACACACTCATCAATTGTGCGCTGCTTTCTATCTTTAATCCGCCCTTTATTGAGATGAGGATTACTTCTCAAACCAACAATCACATTTTCTAAAATAACTACGCTAGTGTCGATTGCTTGTCCGATTCCCAATGCCAAACCGCCCAAACTAAACAAATTCAAAGACAGTCCAAACAGCCGCATTAAAATAATTGCAGCTAAAGTACACAAAGGAATCGTCAAACAAATAATCAGCGTTTGCCGGAGAGAACCCAAGAAAAACAGCACTGCTACAGCCGCCAACAATGCCCCAGAAATACCAGCATTGGCGACATCTGCTAAAGAATTGCGAATGAATCGGGATTCATCCAAGCTAGTCACAACCTGCATATCAGGCGAAATTAAATTTGTACTCTGCATTTCCTGAATGCGTTTCTTTACCCCATCCACAACCGCCAGCGTATTGGCATCTGGTTGTTTGAGAATGCTAATTTTTACCGCAGGTTTCTGATTGAGAAATACCTTAACTCGTTCTTCTTCGGTACCGTCAATTATTTCCGCAAAATCTCGCAAATAAACTCGTTTCGGCGGGTTTGAACTCAATACTTGAAAAGACAGATTGCGGATTTCTCCCGCATTCCGCAGCCGCCCGACAGTCCGCGTCAAAGGTTCGCTGGCTTCTTGTCGCAGCCGCCCGCCGGATGTGTCTAGGTTGCGGGCTGCTAGGGCGTCGAACACGTCAGAGACGGGAACGCCTAAAGCTTGCAAGCGATTCAGGTCGATATTGACTTGAATTTCTTCTTTAACTCCGCCGGAAACGTCAACAGAAGCGACACCTGGAATTACATTTAATTCTCTTGCTAATTCTTCATCCGCAAACACGCGCAAGTCAACTCCTTGGAGGGAATTTGAAGTAATAGCAAATTCGTAAACAGGCTGTTGGGAAGGGTCAAATTTGAAGAGACTGGGAGATTCAACTGTATCGGGAAGTCGGCTGCGGATGCGGTTGACAGCGGCGGTGGCGTCGTTGAGGGCTTGGTCGATATCGCCGCCCGGTTTAAAGAATAAATCGACGCTGATTTGTCCCTCGCGGGTGCGGGAAAAAACTTGGGTGACGCCTTCGGTGGCGGAAAGTCCTTGTTCGAGGGGGCGGGTAACTTCGTCCACTGCGACTTCTGGGGAAATTCCGGGGGCGTTTAGGCGCACGCTGATGCGGGGATAGGTGATGGAGGGTAGCAAGTCAACGGGCAGTTGGGTGAGGTAGAACAGGCCCAAGATGATAATTGCTACTGTCAGCATGAGGGTGCCGATATGGCGGCGGATTGAGAGGCTGCTAATGCTGAATCCGGGTTTGTCGGCGCTCATTCTATTTTAGATTTTAGATTTTAGATTTTTAGATTGGCGATTCAAGATTTGAGATTGAAAAGTTTACCACAAATAATTGGTTTAAAGCCTCTCGCCAACAGGGATAAGTAGCTGTCAACCCAACGACCGACTTTTCTGGCTCTTGTGCCAACTGTCAATCGATCGAATATTTACACTGCGCTTTTTGCAATTATAATAAGTTTTAATAAAAAATAATTATTTATTTTTGAATATTCCTTTAGAGGTAGTCGCCCTCAACCGAAATTGGCATAAATTGCGATCGGCTGTTGAGTTTCTGTAAGTTATCACAAATAGGAACAGGCAAGATGCCTGTTCCACAACAACAAATAAACTTTATTATGGGGGGCATTGTTCCTACCCCGCCCTTAGATTGTCCTGTCCTTCTGATAACTGTCAACTGACAACTGTCAACTGACAACTGATAACTGTCAACCGTCAACTGTCAACTGACTACTGTACTTGACTGCCGTGGGCGCGCGGGTCTGAGCTACTTGTTTTTACAGGCCCTGTGGGGGGGGTAAAATCAGAAACTTGACCCGAAGCTTGGACGTGTGGTAAAGGTTTTCCGGCAATTAAAGCTTCTAAGTTATCTTCCATAATGCTGCGGGGTGTTTCGCCGATCGTTTCTGCAACGCTGTTGCCTTTATCGTTTAAGTAGACAAAGTGCGGAATCCCATCTACTCGATATTTAGTGATTTCTGGCAGCCATTTGTCGTTGTCTACATTCAGCATCACAAAATTCATTGGTTCGGCGTATTGCTGTTTGATGGCGCTCAAATCTTTAGCCATTGCTTGACAGCTACCGCACCAATTAGCATAAAATTCCATCAGCGTCGGTTTACCGTTTGTTAAGGCTGTTTCCAATGGTACGGAGGCTTTTGCCATTTCGGTGAGACTGCTTGATGGCGTTTGAGTTCGCACTCCGAAGAAGAGGGATATTGAAAGAGCGATCGCTGCTAATACGATCAATAAGTTTCTGACGCGCGCGGCCGCTGTGATGTCGGAATCTTTGGGTACAGGGGCAGCAGTTGAGTTTGGCGAATTGAGACTCATAAAATAAATCGCGATTTTATTTTTATGTTTTTATTTTGATAAGCTGGTCGAAATTATACCATATTTTGAGATAATTAGACCAATATTATCTTAAAATTGGCTGATGCCTGTAATTAGACTCAAGTGCGTTAAAACTGAAGATCGGAAAGATTGTTTGTAAATTACCGAGGTTAAAGTGAAAAAACGGGTAACGCTGACGTTTCCCCAACGATCGATCCAAATGCCTGTCACCTATCGACTGGCAAAGGATTTTAATGTTGCAGCCAACATTATCCGCGCTCAGGTGGCTCCGAATCAAGTGGGCAAACTGGTGCTAGAGTTATCAGGGGACATCGACCAACTCGAAGCGGCGATCGACTGGATGCGATCGCAAAACATCGGCGTTTCTCTAGCCAGCAGGGAAATTCTCATCGATGAAGATATTTGCGTTCACTGCGGCTTGTGTACGGGGGTTTGCCCGACAGAAGCCTTGACCCTTGACCCAGAAAGCTTTAAACTAACGTTTGCTCGATCGCGCTGTATCGTCTGCGAGCAGTGCATCCCTACTTGTCCGGTGCAAGCTATTTCTACCAACCTCTAAAACCGCTCATATATTTATCGGGGTCATCTTTTTTAACCTGGTTTCCCTAATCTTTTCATCAGATGAGAAAAACTTCTTGGCTTTCGCTCGCTCTACTTTTTACTACTTACTTCATTTTTGGCTGGAAATTATCTGAATTTGATATTCCCCCGCACATGACTTGGTTTTTAGCCGTAGCTGCTATTTTTGTGTTAGCTATCGCTTTGTCGTTCCCCCTTAAAAGCACCAAAAAATGGATTATGCGGTGGATCTCGACTGATGCGGGTGCTTTTATTTCGATTATTTCAGCAGCTTTTTTGGCTGTTATAGTTGTGACTTGGATGCACCTTTTTGTGACTGGTTTAGTATTAATTTCAGCCGGAGCTTTGGCAAGACTTGACATTCAAATTTTTGGTCATCAAAGATGGCGGACTTTTTGCGTATTAGCTGCTGTTTCTCTGAGCGGTTTGGGGTTGGGTGGCTACCTCGAATTTTTCTCAAAAACAGGCAGGCTCGTATTCTCTTAATTGGAAACAGGAAATTTACCCACCAAATGCGGCAACTAACAGCGGATATTTAGTGGAAAATAATCCGATCGCCTATCACTAAAATACAGCCGATATTTATTCAATACCTCACCCCGGGCTAATTGCCCCTGTCGGGGGGCAATCATAGGATTTTTTACCATGGCGAGCTACAGATGCCGAATCAGTAATTCGCACCCAATAAAAAAGCAGCTTTAGGGAGCTGCTCGTCAGATTGCATGAGGTATTGTTCTCAGGATAGGACGGGTGGAATTCGATCGATCTTGGGTTACATTTTTTGATACGGGAGAATTGATGAGTCAATGGACGATCGCGAAATCGTCACATAGGAGGATAACATCGAAGCTAAATTTCCTGACAATGAAGTTAGCGTTTAACTGTCCTTGCGCCCTACAGCCCTTCAGCGGTGGGGCCATTTTATTTTGAGAGAGAACTCACAGCATTTTCAATTTTCAATCAAAATGACCGATCGGGTAAAGCTTTGGATCGCTCACCTACAGTTGCATTCTGTTTTTAAACTGGTATCAATAGCTGACTTGATCGCATCAGACAAGCCTGCTATTAACTTTTCTACAAAGTCTCCCACAGCCAAATCGTCACATTGAATAAAACATACGCACCGCCTCGCCTCAAACCCGGTTGATTTTTAGAGCTTGGGCGGTTCAATGGACACCTTCAGACAGAAATCAGTATTATTACGGAATAAAAAAATCCTCAAAAATCTGTTATTCTCCCAGAAACTCACTTTCTGAGCGTATCAATTGATATCATCCCGGGTTTGAGATTTGATAACTTTTCGGACTTCCTCGATCGCCCTGAGTGCAACTTCTTCAGGCTGTTCGCCTCGACGGGTAGACACTCGGACATCTGCCTGAGTGTAGAAACGCTCTCGCTCGCTCAGAAGGCTTTGCAGCTTAGATTTGACATCGCCTTCCCGCAGTAGGGGTCGAGTGGTGTCAGAACCCAATCTCTGGATCAATTGTTCTACAGGTACGTCCAGCCAAACCACGATACCGTAGTGCAAGTAACCCCAATTGATCGATCGCCCCACAATCCCCCCGCCCGTAGCCACGACTGAATTTTGATAAGCAGCCAACTCGCCGAGCACCTTCGTTTCTAATTCCCGAAAAGCCTCTTCCCCAAGGCGATCGAAAATCTCAGCAATTGATTGATTCGCCACTCGAACAATTAGGTCATCAGTATCAAAAAAACGGTATTTTAATTCCCTAGCCAAAATACGCCCCACCGTGGTTTTCCCCGCACCCATCATCCCGACGAGATACAGATTGACTCCCCTCAATAAATCCACCGCCAAATCCTCCATATTTTGCTATTTTTTCAGATTAATCGATCCGCTGGGGCGATCGTCCTCATCAAATACATCATCCTCATCCAATCCCCAATCGTCCTCTGCTTCTGCGCTAGGATTTGGGGATACTCCCGCGCTATTGGAGTTAAGTATCGACTCTTGGGGGGGAACCACCACCCGATACTCAGCATCGTAGACAGACTCAGTTTGTCCCACCCCCGACTGGTTCGGATCTCGATAGCCGTAAGAGTATACCGAGCCAGCCCAAGACTTGCTTTTGGGTTCCTGTTTAGTTTCGTAATCCCTCGGATTTGCGCCTTGTCCCAAGTCATTTAGCTGCGAGTCAGCAGCCAAATCGCCATCCCCCCAATCATCATCGCTGGCGCCATTTGCCGATTTTGAGCCATCAGAAACCCAATCGTCCTCATCATCTGCGATAGAACTCCCCGCAGCAGCGTAATCTTTCGCCCCAACCGGATTCGGAGTTTCTTGCTGAAAAGTCCGGGCACCGTAGCCCGCCGGCGTACCGAACTGTGTTCGGTAACTAGCAGACTGAGTTTGGCTATTTTCCCGATTCAGATCCGGGTCAATTTCTTGTTTTCTAGGAGGGGGAGGTGGCGAGTTAGGTGTCCTCCTGTCTGTCGGGAAAGTATCGCTCTGGCTGCGACTGTCGCGGCCAGAGCGATCGCGCGGTTGAGATAGGTAATTTGAAAAAGAGAGCATACCAGAAATCAATAAAGATGTGACAGCTCCCGCCGCCATGCTCAGCAAAATCCAGATTGACAAGGGTACAGCGGGCGATCGAATTCCCAAAAATACCAGCGATAATGCCGGCTCCACATTTTGCAGGGCAAAAATAGTTAGCCCTACCACAATCACGAGCAAAAATACAGCGCGCATATAGAATTTTTATTGGTAATTAGTCATTTGTCATTAGTCATTTGTCAACTGTCAACTGTTAACAGTTAACAGTTAACTGTTAACTGTTAACTGTTAACTGTCAACTGACAACTGTCAACTGTTAACTGTCAACTATCAACTGTCAACTGTCAACTGTCAACTGTCAACTGTCAACTGTCAACTGTCAACTGTCAACTATCAACTGTCAACTGACAACTGACAAATCTTCTTCCTTCCAGCGTTTGAGAGGAACGCAATCAATCCCCAATTGGTCTAAAGCACGAGCCACCACAAAGTCTACTAAATCTTCAATAGTTTGAGGATTGTGATACCAAGCGGGAATCGCTGGCACAATTCTAGCTCCAGCTTCGGCTAAGGTGGTCAAATTTCGCAGGTGAATCAAGCTAAAAGGTGTTTCCCGAGGTACGAGTACCAATTTTCTGCCTTCCTTGAGCTGAACGTCGGCCGCTCTTTCGAGCAAATCCGAACTTAAGCCAGCCGCCAGCTTGCCTAGTGTACTCATGCTACAAGGAATAATCATCATCCCTTGGGTGCGAAACGAGCCGCTAGCAATATTAGCACCAACATCTTGCCAGGGATGGCACCGGAGTTTACCAGAATTGGGTACTCCTGCTTGTTCCCGCCAAAATTCTTCTTGCATAGTTGGTTCTGCGGGCATTCGGATGTTCTGTTCGCTTTGCCAAACCATGTAGGTAGATTTTGATGCTACCAGTTCCACAGGTCGATCGGCCTCCAAGAGATATTTCAATGTTCGCACGGCGTAAATTAATCCCGATGCTCCAGTCACTCCTACAATTAGCGGGTAGTTATTTGTCATTATTTTTCAGAAATAAGTTTGAGGAAAGAAGCAAGTAGGAATTGAGAGCGTGTCCATTGAGTTAGGTCGAGGGAGGCTATTAAGCCCCGCCCCTCCCAATTAGATCCGAACGTGCGACTTTCATCGCATTCGGCTCCCGATATTCTAGTCACGCGACTTGCTCATGTGGGTGTAATCGTGGC